>JAOZLU010001106.1 GCA_029934695.1 Desulfobacterales bacterium
CCCTGGGCGGATTCAGGGGGAATGCGCTGAAGCTCTGCCAGACCCTGGGGATCGGAACCGCTGAGAAAATCGAACACTTCTGATCTGCCAGAGACGCCCGGTTATGCTCTGAACCACAGATTACAGCAGATTTTCAGGGATTTCACAGATTATCTCTTTACAATCTGCGAAATCTGCTTTTCAGACTGACCCGGCTGCCCGGTTCGGATTGCCAAATCCGAACCCGCCAGGCAGCCGGATTTGGCAATCCCGCGGGAGCAACAAGGGACGCAAAAAAATCCCATAATCCACCCGGAAAATATTTTAATTAATTAACTGCTTGAAATTAAATATAATAAGAAATATCCCCAGAATCTGAATCACAGATTGTTTCAACATAATTTGCTTTTTCCGGAAAAAGCCTATATTAAGACAGGTTGTTTATTTTCCGATGTCTAAAAATACAAAACAACAAACTTATTTTTTG
Organism: Desulfobacterales bacterium; assembly: GCA_029934695.1. Taxonomy (GTDB): domain Bacteria; phylum Desulfobacterota; class Desulfobacteria; order Desulfobacterales; family 4be13; genus JAOZLU01. The sequence goes on from JAOZLU010001106.1 coordinate 467, forward strand.
GAACAATTATGCTTGAAAATCTGAGTCAACTGGTTTTGATGATCGTCCCCCTGATTTTTGCCGTTACCATCCACGAGGTGGCCCATGGTTATGTTGCTTACAGGCTGGGGGATCCCACCGCCAAGATGGCCGGCAGACTGACCCTGAATCCGATAAAGCATCTTGATCCTGTCGGCTCACTTCTTTTGCCGCTTATTCTGAAGCTTTCAGGATCACCTTTTATATTCGGCTATGCCAAGCCTGTTCCGGTGAATTTCAACAATATCCGAAATTACCGGACAGGGACAATTTATGTGGCATCAGCCGGGGTTGTCACGAATCTGATTTTTGCAATTCTGTCAGGGATCGCTTTCCAGACACTGCTCCGGTTCGGGAATATATGGCCCGGTTCCCTCGTGGAAACTATCCTGGTGCCCATTGCAACAATGCTTAATTACAGCGTGCTTATCAATCTGATCCTGGCCATTTTCAATCTGGTACCCGTGCCGCCCCTGGACGGAAGCAGAATCGTTGCCATGCTTCTGCCGCCGCATCTGAGTATGCAATACGCCCAAATTGAGCGTTACGGCATGCTCATCATAATTGTCTTGCTTATGACAGGAGCGATTGGTAAAATCATTTCTTTTTTTGTAATGCCTTTGTACAATTTTTTAATTGGATTTTAAATTGGATGTTTGATGCTGGATGTTCGATGCTGGATGTTCGATGCTGGATGTTCGATGCTGGATGTTTGATGCTGGATGTTCGATGCTGGATGTTCGATGCTGGATGTTCGATGCTGGATGTTCGATGCTGGATGTT
>JAOZLU010001107.1 GCA_029934695.1 Desulfobacterales bacterium
CTTTGAACCACGGATTACCACAGATCACTCAGATTTCACGGATTGTCTAAATCGGCAGTTCAAAACAATAACAATGGAGGGAATATGCAAGATTTGAAGCACAAGGATGTTACAGGCAAAATCATCGGCTGCGCCATGCGTGTCCATTCGTTTCTGGGAGCAGGATTTCGGGAGGTGATTTATCAGCGGGCATTGGCCATAGAATTTCAGAGGGAAGGCCTGAACTTCAAGAGAGAAGTGGAGATGCCGATCTATTACAGAGATCACCCTGAATCCATTGGCACACGCAGGGTGGATTTTTTTGTGGAAAATGTTGTGTTCGTTGAGATAAAAGCAAAATCGCAACTGACAAATGACCATTATGCTCAGACCATCAATTATCTCGAAGCCCATAGGACAGTGGAAATTGCTTTGCTGATTAACTTTGGTGAAAAAAGTCTCAGATGGAAAAGGTTCATTAAAACTAAACAGGGGGGCTGAACCATGATTTACAGGATTAGAGGATGACCATGATTCAAGCATCAATCATGGAAATCCCTGAATCCTGAAAATCCTGGTTCAGACAATGAATAACAACCCATAACAACGAAAGGAGGCTATCATGCAATCTGTTAAAATTGAATCAGAGCATATCATTCTTCCACCTGAAGTGATCGGAAAACTGATGGGCAAAGCAATTCACTTCATCGAATTTCAGGATGGTTTTGTGATGAAACCGGTTATCGGACTTAATAAAGGGACTGGAAGGTTTTCAAAGCTGTCAAAACTCAGACAGCGCAAACTCATCAGGGGCAACCCTGATGAATTGGTGGACATAAAGGTGGGAGAATGGAACGAACCGAACAATCTGTAGTGTATCTGGATACGCACATTGTCTGCTGGTTGTATGAAGGAAGAACCGAAAAACTCTCCCGGGCTGCTAGTGATGCAATTGAATCCGGTGGTCTCTTTGTGTCACCCATGGTGGATTTGGAGATTCAATATCTTTATGAAATAGGGAGAATAACAGAAGGACCGGCTGAGGTATTATCAACTCTGGCTGAAGATATCGAGTTGCAAGTGAGCAACACACTGTTTTCTCTTGTGGTCATGAAAGCCAGGGAGACAGATTGGACCCGTGATCCGTTTGACCGGCTAATCACTGCCGAGGTTATGATCGTAGAAAACGCTCAATTGGTAACAAAAGATGCGATTATTCGTGAGAATTGTGAAAGAGCAGTTTGGTAGGTAATCATCCGAATTGCAATCTGTGTGAATCTGCGGTTC
>JAOZLU010000576.1 GCA_029934695.1 Desulfobacterales bacterium
GGGTTTCGCCGCCAATCTCAACATTCATGGAAAAATCCGCTCCCACATCAAAGGGTGGGTCAATATAGATCAGCTTGATGCCGCCCTGCGCCTCAATTTCCTCACGCAAAGGCCCGTTTTTCAAGCTGGATAAAATCAGTTTGTTATCGCCCCAGATCAGCTTATTGTTCCAGCCTTTGATCTGCCTGCCACTCTGCATATCAAATAATTCCAACTGCATCCGCCGCTGCTCTTCGGACCGTGGCTCATCCACCTGCTCAATCACCTGGAATGGCAGCACCACATTGCACACCTCACCGCTTTTGCCATTCCACACCAGCTCAACCTCTTTCTTTTCCTCAAACAGCAGAAAGCGAAACTTCTCCGGCAAAGGTTTCCCTGCCTCAAGATGGCGGTTGATGTCTCTTATCTCATTATCGGTCAGCTTCATTTTGTCCTTTGCATTTCTCTTGTCTTGTGCGCTTAAATTGCCGGGATTGCCAATAAATTTGTTTAATCCTCTTCTGCCTGTAAGGATTTTGCGGCAAAAATTGTCAACCGCAGTTCTTCACCGGGAACATCATAAACAGGCTTTTTGCCGCTCAGTTGCTCACTTTCCCTCAAAATTATGCCGACGCCTTCGCCTCTCCGCTCCAGAAAATATTTTCGTCTTACCGTGCCTCCGATATCTTCACCAACCGTCAGTTCGGACAGCAAACGGGCGAGAAGCTCGTTACGGGTTACCTGATTGTATGGCAGGGTGTCCACTGTTAAACGGTTTGGCAATGCTCCGGGCGAATAAATCTCCAGTCTGTCAGCAAAAATAAACAGTCTGATCTTTGACCCATACTTTGAATAATCTCTATGTGCAACAGCATTGACCAGAGCTTCAAAAACCGCCCTCATGCTATATTGCGGCTGTTCTGTCCTGCCGATTTCCTTGCGTGCGGATATACGGTTATATTTCTCAACAAATTTAAATGAATCTGTTATTTGCCGGTCCAACGGTCCTCTGAAGTCTTTGGCATCAATCTGATAATTGGCATCCTTTATCTTGCCGTTATAATGAACCGCTGTGATAAAACTGTTATAAAGATAGTCATCCGACTGGTCATGACACATCAGTATTCCTGCGACCGAGGCACGGCTGATATCATTTTCCCTGACCAGTAAATGGCGTTTAAGCAACAGGCTTTCCCTCTCAGATTCGTTTTCAGATTCTCTGACAAACCGCTGACAGAGTTCTTTCCGCAAAGTATCTTTGTTTGTATTTGGCACAAGCTGTTCATCAAAAGAGATAATTCGTGCCTGTGAACGGCTTTGCATCAGTCGGGCCAGGTGATCAGTTGGCATCTCTCTTTTACTGCTTCCCTGGCGGATAAAATAACCGTTCGCGCTTTTATGCACAAAGAAACTGTGGGGTACTTCTATTTTCAATATGTTCTTACCATCAACAATCAGCTTTTCGGTAAAAATATTTACAGGCGGCTCTATGCTGTCACGGCATATTTCAATAACCATTTTTTCACTCTGATTCAGGCGTTCAGGCTCAATACCGACAATATCGCCATTATCATCAACGCCGATCAGTATCACACCGCCTTTGGCATTGGCAAAAGCGGCGATTTCATTTGAGAGGCTCTCTTTGCGGGACAATTTTCTTTTTAACTCAATGGTGGAATCCTCACCAAGATGTATTTTTTCTGTCAGTTCGGTCAGACTGTCAAACATGGCTAATTCTCCAGATGGATGCGTTTATATCTTTGTGAAAATGCCTGCTGTCCCCCCTCCAGAATATCACATATTTTTTGTCTGATATCCTGATTTTGAATGCTGGCAGGCTGCTGAATACGCGTCTGTCCACACCTCACTGTCAATGGCAGAACCATCTCCGCATCACCATTGACAACAATATTGGCATTGTGCGTTACAATAATGATTTGTCGTTTACTTTTCATTTCACGCAGTTGTTTTACAATCAGGCGGTAAATCACTTCATTGTCCAAGTCGTCTTCGGGTTGGTCCAGCAATAAAGGTTCTTCTCCATAAGAAAGAATAAACGCTAAAAGTGCGGCTGTTTTTTGTCCCGGAGAAGCTTGTGTGATTTTCTGATGATTGCCAAAAGTAATCTCCAAATCATCTTTGGGGAACCATAAAATCAGATCATTAATGGATTCATGAGGCACTTTTTGCAGGTGAGCAGCAAAGCGACTGTCTTTGGCTGCTTGCTCTCCTTTGTAAATTTCCAGAACAGCATTTTTAAGTGCTGCGACTCCGTCATTATTTTTATAAAGATTTTTTAATGCATCAATATCTTTATCAAATTTTCCGGGACATTGAAGCAGTTCCCGAATGCGCTTCTCTGCACTGTTCCAGTCTTCACCCCGGGGCCTGACCTTGATGTTGACACGCGGATTGTCCTCCAAAACACTGGCCAGGAATGTTTGCCGGTTCTCTGTCAGTGCTTTCCGATTATCTTCAATTTGTTTGAGCAGTTCGAACTTTTCATCTGTCAAAACTTGTATTTGGGAAGAATATGCTTCAATGTTTTCCAACTGTTTTTTTATGACTGCCTGTTGTCGCAGTAACGCAGGATATTTTGCGGGTTCTATGCCCTGCTGTTCCAACTGTGTGCGCAATTGTTCGTATTGTGATATTTCCTTTTCTATCTGCCGCATCCAGATGGAAGCATCTTTTTTCTGTTTCCAACTGTTGACAACTGATTTTGCCTCTTGCGACAAATCCTTCAATTTCCAATTTATTTCCTGCCATTTGCTGTTGCTTTGATTTATTGCGGATAAAATATCAGCAAACTCATCAAAATACTGTGCGTTAAAATTTGCAGGTGCCACACTTTCCTGCATCTCTGGCAGGCGATCAGCCATTTCATTCCAATCGTTTTCCAGACTTTCAATGATAGCCAGTTGCTGCTGTCGTTTGCGGTAATTTTGTAATATGGCTTTATGTCCTGACTGTTCTATCTGATGGATTTGTCTGCTTAAATCATTGAATTCCCCTTGCAATTTATTTTTTCGGGATACTTTTTCAGTCAGATCATATAATTTTTGCTCAATTGCCTTATAGCGATTCTTTAATTCATTGTGCTTGTTTCTGAAGTCCTCATACCCGACAGAAGGTGCTTTATCAATAATGTCAATCAGTGCCTGCGGATTTTTAGCCAACTCAAAAATTTGTTTTTGGCTATAAATATACACCGGGAAAAGTGACTGAATTTCACCCTCGGTCATTTCCCAATCATTGTTATTACAGACTTCCAATGAGGGAATGTCGGCCTGTGCAGACCAATTCAGGCGATAGCGCGTATCTCCTTTACGATAAACCAGGGATATTCTGCTATTCTCCGTCAGTAAATTATCATCCCCCACCTTAAAATATTTATCGCTTTCCGGTCTGAGCGATTCCGGAATTTCCTGATTTCGACGCAAGGCAAAACGCATAAATTCCAACAAGCTGGATTTACCACTCCCGCGGCCACCAATGATGGTGTTTAAAAAAGGATTGAATTGGCAGGTCAGCACTCCGGAACGTCCGATATATTTTGCCTTATCAACGGTTAATTCTTCAATAACAAATTCCGCATGTTGGTTTGGATTATCATTCATATTGCGATTAACTGAGGCAGCACCGTCAGTTAAAGCCAGTTTCAATCCCTCAACAGATGGGGTATCCATTTTGACCCAGGTAAAGCTGCCAAACCTCTCTTTTTGGAAATTATGAGTATCAGAGCCTCTCACACTTGTCCATTGCAGTTTTTTGTCTTTGTACAATTGCGGTTTCTCATAATCATCATCACATAATTCCATTGCGTGAATGTTTGGATTATCTAAAGCCAGTTCCAGTGTCTTTCCCTTTAATTCTTCAAATAGTCCTTTTTTTTTATCAGCATGAGCTGGAATGGCAATACCGCCGCGTTCTGTAATCTTATCTGTCACATCAGTGACGCTTGCAGTGGTAACATTGCCATCTTTTGCTCCAACTGCTCCCAGCAACCTGTCAATATCGCTTTGGGTTTTGTCTTTTCCAAATATTGCCAACAGATGTACACCGCCATTGACCGAAATCTCCGCTCCTGGAAACAAATACAACGGGCGATACCAATCCGGTTTGTTTTTCTCTGTTTTCGCCAATTCCTGGCTTAATTTATCTATCCATTCTCCGCTGTCATGATCAGTAATTGCCACACAGTCTATGCTTTTTTCCATAAATTTTTGTAGCCAGAACTGTGGAGTAACCTGATCTTTGTCTTCCTGACTATGTCCCTGCATAAAACATGACGATGATGCATGTGTGTGCGTATGAAAATCAAATTTCCACCATCTGGCGCCGGGATAATTCCATCTGCTCATATCGTCACCTCAATAATCTTCATGGTATCGTTGCCGAAAATATCCACCACT
>JAOZLU010000086.1:0-1479 GCA_029934695.1 Desulfobacterales bacterium
AGTTATAACGTCGCAATTTCAGGCATATGCGTAACATCACAATTTGATACCATAAGCAGGATATAATGAATAAGATAAATCTGAGCGATCTCACTCTGGATTTTTTAGAACAGAATTGCGGGATAACCATGTCGAAATTGGGGGATACGAGACTTAGGGATGAACTGGAGCAGACAGACACTGATATCAGCGATATTTACCCGCCTTCGGGTCAGGCTCTGAAATATTGGCAGTTTCTCAACCTGAATCCTGACCGGCTGGCCAGTCTGTCCGGGACATATAACGAAGCCCAGTTAAAAGAGAATATCATCTTGCCCATGCTGATTTTGGCGGGTCACATACTGCCGCCTTTTCTGGCAGACAAATGCGCCGAATATCCGCTCTCTTACAAAGATGACACGATTCATATCGAAGGTGTGGCTGATCTGGTTTACGGCAAACCTCCTGAAAGACTCGGGGAACTGCTGAGATATCCGTTTCTCTGCGTCCATGAATACAAACGGGAAAAAAATCCTGTGGAGATTCCTGATGCAATTGCCCAGATGCTCGGCGGCCTATGGATTCTTTTAAAGAAAAATCAGGATGCCGGCCATCATCATCCCATGTACGGACTGATGATCAAAGGCCCGGCCTGGCGGTTTGCAGAACTCCGCTCCGCAGAAGAAGAATGCGTGTATCATGCCCTGTTCGATGCGGACGGTTTTTTTATCAAATCCGATCTGGAACTGATTTTCAAGTCACTGCGCCATTATTTTCTGCTTGCTCAGGATATATTGCTGGAAAAGCTGTAAGCGTCAAGTCCTGTCTGACATGAGGCAGACCGACTTTGTCAAACCAATTTCAGATAAGATCATCACAGATATCTTTTATTGAAGGGGCGCATAAACTCCGATTTCAACCTTAAATATTTCGCATTAGAATTCAATTCATTCCCGAAATTGTGATTTTAATATTTTCCATCTTCAGTAAAAGGCAGAGGTTCGTCTAATGTTCTGCCCAGTTTTTCGCCAAGCTTTTCCAGCAGCAGGGAAACATAGGGCTTTTTAAAACGTTCTTGGTCATTAAGGATCAGGATCAAATTCCAGAGTTCATCAGGAATCATGTCATTTGAGAATTTTTCAGAAACAAAATTCCCTAATCCGTCACTGATTATCTTTTGTTTTGGAGAAAGCAGGCTTGCCAATATGAATTGAAATTCTTGCAACTTGCTCCAAATCGACAAAAAATCATCCCATTTCTCTTCTCTCAAGGCTTTGCTGAGAGGAGGATGAAATTTGTACCAAGCCTGCCATCTTACAGTATCCGCCGCATTATGTCTCATTTCTATCGGATGAACAGCATTCTCAATTTTTTTGAGTAAAGATTGACGATATATCTCGTGATCCTCTTCAAGTTCCTCTATTTTCATATCAAATTTTCTGACCAATCTCTCTTTCAGCTTTTGAGATATTTCATCATCGATCTTATTGATATGACTTT
>JAOZLU010000086.1:1579-9861 GCA_029934695.1 Desulfobacterales bacterium
AATCTCTCTTTCAGCTTTTGAGATATTTCATCATCGATCTTATTGATATGACTTTCAATCAATTTTTCGTTCTCTTTTTCAAGCTTTTCCAATTTTTCACTTACATCCAATTTGTATTTCTCATACTTATCCCTTTTTCTCTCAAAGATAAATTCAAAACCAGAAAAGAAAATAGTAAATATTGTGATACCAATGCTTAATATTGCAACTATAATAGCTACCGAACGAAGATAAAAATTAATATTTTCCAAATGAAACTTTTCTTCGCTGTTATCATGAGGGCAATTGTTTTGATCAGCAGATGTTTGTACCTCGGTCGTATCGGCGGATGCCTTATCAAGTTCTGTATTGCCCTGCTGAGAATATACAAGCAGACACATGAGAATGATAAAAAAAATGCAGAACAGGCACAAATTTTTTGATTTTAAATATTTATTCATCATTTTTATCCCCCTCTTTGAAACCAAGTTTTTCCTCAATCACCTTCTCAAACTCCTGATTCCAGTTCATACTGTCATTTACCGACCCCTTTTCTATATATTTAACCCATGCACCTTCAGATAATTTAATGTCTTCAAGCTTCTCTTCACTTTCACCCTTTAAAGGTCTTACAGATACAATAAGGATCGGTATGTCTTTATAATCAGATCTCAGAAAAACCTTTGCCAGCACCCAGCCCGCTTCATATCCACCTTCGGTTGAGATATTCTCTTTCCCAATGGCTTTAAGGGATTGTACTGAAAACAGCATGACATCCAATATAATAAGGACTATTCGCTCTTTTTCTTCGCTCAGAATATCGGCCAGACGATGAAGGGTTGATACGATTTTTACTTCAAAACCCTTCTTCTTCAAAAAACCTATCTGCGTTGAAACAATATCTGAACGATCTTCCATCCATACAATCAAATCTTTCATAACGCCTCCTTAATTCATTTCTATTAACCTTCCTTTACGAGGTAGAGAAACAATAAAAGTAAACAGACAATGTCCTCCCCGCTTCTCAGATATATCAACACTGACTTCGCCATCTGCAAGTTCGCAGTACAAGCGAGCATGAGTAAGCCCCAAACCGTCTCCCTTAATGTTCGTCGTATTTGTTCCACGATATCCTTCGTTGAAAATACTGAAATTCTCTCCTTCCTCCTTTAAACACTCTGCCATATTGGAAAGACGAAATTCAACAGAACACTTTGTGATTTTCACAGCCGCGTCAATGCTGGTTTTTGGCAGAGCATATTTTACTGCATTGTTTACCAGATTCTCCAATATATTTCTCAGATATGACGGAGGTATCAGCAGATAAGGCCCCTTAGCCGGGCCATCATAATTGTCCTTTAATTTTTTTTCCCAACGCTCAGACCATGTCGGACGCAAAACTTTATTAAACATATTTCGGAGATTCACTTTTTCATCCGATTCCGGATCAATCTTGTGCATAATCAGCAGAGGATGTATATGGCTTTTTTTCATTATATCAAAAGTCTCCTTATCTTCAAACACGTTCAGAAGGCGATTCAGATGTTTCGCATAAGATGCCATATCATGGACGACTTTATGAATTGGTGTCCTGATTCTGCCATGTTCATAGGAAGTAGAAATCATGTATTTTTCAGGTAAGCCATTCAAAATATCGTTTGCTCGATGTTGTATGCCTTTAATCTGAGTCCGTATATCATGGGTGATGGTATTCCTCACTCTCTGTTCCCACTGTTTATAGACCATTCTCGCTTCCAGAAGTAATGCCAGAAAATCAGCCATGAATTGTCCGATTGACCACCACTGCTTATCAAGCCCTCCGGCTTGACAATGATAGAGTACCATAAGCGATATAATTTCACCGTTTTTAGAACTTTTAATCGGAATTGGTGTAATATGTTCAATTCTCTTATTTTTCAACCATTGGTGATGGCGTTTCATTCTGTGATGATCAAGATCAGCTTCAAATCTGACTGAAACAAAAGGAGCAACAGGATTTTTTTTAAGTTTATCCAGTCCTTTTTTAATGAAGCTGGTTGGATCATTAATATCCAAATATACATCTTTTCTTTGTTTGGCAAGCATTTCCTCAAGTTCGGAGCGGTTATTCATCCATACTCTGGGAAAAAAGTGTTGGGGAGTCTTCCGATCCGGCTCCCATAGTACTGCTGAATAGGAAAGAAAGATTTTGCTGAACTGGGTGCAGATTGCGCTATAGAGCAATTTTTCTTGTTCTTCACTGCTGATTGCCACAGCCTGTTTTGTCAAATCTCTTATGGCAGACAAAAAAATTGCCTGATAGATGTAAGGAGCAATACTCCGACATATCCTCATCAATAATTGTACGTTGTGGGATCGGAATTGATACTGACTGCTTCCCAAAACACCGATAATCCCCAAAATACGGCCGTGGATTCGCAACGGAGCATAAATAGCTGATTTCACATTTTCTGTGATTTGAAGAGGTATGCTTTCTTCAGGAGGATCAAATACAGGCGGCTGATTTTCCTGAACAAAAACTGCCTTGCAGAAATGCGCTTTCCCATCCTGAAGAACCCGAAACATGATATCCTGTTTTTGCTTTCTCGAAACTTCTGCTAAACTTTTGATTGATTTTTCCAATTTGTTTTCAGGGGAATAATAGCCTCCCAATATTAAAGTATCTTCAGACACTTCATATAGATGAATGCTGCCCGCGTCCGCATTCATCAATATAGCTACTTCTCGGCTGAATTTGTCACAAAGATTTTTCAGATATTTTTTCCCATGATTTTCCGTTTCCGCTGGTAAAAATTCAAGCTTATGATCAAAAGATTCTCGTAAAATCGCCAGTCTTTCCTGTGCGTAGGTTTCTTCTATGGAAACAATTCGTCTGTAAAGCCCCCAATATAAGGCCCCTATTGAATGTTCAGCTATCTTCACGGGATCATTGCATGCCTCACGGTCAGGTTCTATCAGAAATTTGGATGGGACAAGGTTGGAATGTCCAAAACCGCTCAATCTGCTTTTTCTTAACGCCAATTTAATTTTGATAAATTCAGATTCAGATGCTTCTTTCTGCTCTGCATCTTTCTGCTTCACCTCAATCTCCCATTTATGATCTTTCCATACAGCATATATGCAATGTGGTTTTTCAGGATGTGGCATCGGAAAGCTCAATCCAATATTCTTTAATACTGAATCAAGATCGCCTTTATATTGCCCTGAAAGAACCATGTTTCTGATCTCGTTTTCTAATGTCCGGGAATAAAGTACACGGGCAGTAAGTGCAAGATAGCGGCAGATATACCGTTGAAAGGTCAGTTGATTTGAAATTTTGCAATCAAGTACAGATTCCATGGCTCTGGCTGATTTGGCAAGAGCATTGCAAAAATCATCCTTATGACACCAAGGTCGGTGCAAAGCAAGCACACTGCATTTTTCCTTGTAGTCATCTGCCAATCCCTCTAGCATACCTTCAATAAAAGGATTAACTCGATCATTCGTGAATTCTTCTGTGCTTTTTTTAAAAGGCGGCGTAAACACCGGACCCGCAACTAAAAACCCTTTGAATCCCCCAATATGAATTTCTCGAATTCCAATTTGCATATAGTCGAAGAAAGGTTGTATTTGCCATCGCTTAGAGGTTTTTTCTTCTTTCTTGATTTGTTGTGTCCATGAATAAATAAAAATTTGTTCCCATATACGAAAAATGGGAAATTGATGATGAAATTCGGCGATTAAGGGATGAATGTAACTGGAGCGAGTCACCCATGGGGAATTTTGACGTTTCCCAAAATATTCGATTAAATTTTTCTGTCCTTTTAATATATTGAAATTTTTGGGGTACTGTTCTCCACATTCGCTTAGAGCTTCCAATGAAAAACCAGCATCTTTGTTCCAAACTTCAGATGCTTTTTTAGAATCATACAAACGCAATGGAATCATTTCTGCCACTGCGAGAATATTCTGAATAATCTGAACTGCCCAAGGTTTATTCTCTTTAACCAGTTCCCAAAGTTTTATTTTATCATCACTCATAGTGTTAAGCCTTTATCTGCTTTCACTCACTGCTTGTGAATTCCATCCTGATGTATTTCATAAGGCCAAAATACTTTTGAAAGGCTTAAATTAGGTTCCGAAAACCCGTAAAATTAAGCAGTCCATTTCTCACACCCTCATCAATTGTTCGTGCAGTATGCTAAAAACAAAGCAATTCGTCAATGGGGTAAAAAGAGTATTCACCCAGCGCAAATCTCCCCACCTTGCCCCCACTTTCCCTCGTTTATTTCACAAACAGAGAATTAGGTCAATGGGGTAAAGAGAGTATTTCAGGGGTGCAAAAGACCTGATTATAACGGATTTAGGGGAAGCTCCGATCCAAGCCCCGTAGGGGGCGACATATTTGTAGCACCGGCAGGCCCGAAGCCCGTCCAAGCCCGTAGAGGCGACATATTTGCAGCTACAAATATGCCGCCCCTAAATCCATTATAATCAGCAAAAGACTATTCATGGGCAGGAAAATGCTACCTGATTTGTTTTTATATGTCAGTAAGTCATTAATCGTTTCAAAAATGAAGTGCTAAAGGCACAGCCCATTTTTGAAATAAGCTGCAGGAGGTCTTCCCGCCTTTGTCCGCCTGAAGAACTGGCTACTTTCTCCAATCAGAAAGCACATCTGTCCGTTTACGGGAATCCTGCTGCTAAACCGATTGCCGGACGGGGTTTGCAACCCCGACAAAAAAATTGTAAACTTTTTGTTTGCATTTCCAGCATATTTATGACAGGAAGAATATAAGGACTGGATGAGCAGGGAATCTGAAACAGAGTATGGCTGCTGAACAGAATAGAAATTCAGACTGAGGAGGAAACTGAATCAGTGACAAGAAATTTTGAGGATTATCTGAGACATATCAGATGCTATGGAAAAAGCGCAGACATTTGTTGCCGGATTAAGTTATGAGGAATTTTTAAGCATTTTATTATGAAACACAAAAAGGCAGAACTATGCTTATTTTGAAGGGCGTTCACGGTACAACTGTGGCCCGTGCCAGAAAAATCGCTGATGAGGGATTCTCTTTGTCAATCGGACGCAGAGGCTCAGGTGCTTATTTTTGGCGACAGGGTTATCATTCAAGAAATTTGGCTGTTGCCTGGTGGAAATTCTGCAAAGAGAGAAATATATATTCCGGTGACAATAATCAGAATTGTGCGGTAATTGATGCGGAGATCAGTGTGAAACGGGCTGAGTATCTCAGTCTTGAAGAACACGGAATAAAAGACAAAATTGCTGTTTTGGCGGGAAAACAGCGAGTCGGATCGGATAAAAGAAAGATTGCCAAACTGTATGACTTCTTCATCAGAAAAATGGAACAGAAGGGAAAGCTGAAGATCAGGGTTGTTGAAGTCTTCCTGAGCCCACCCCCGAGACGTTTTTGTAAATTTTATCCGGCCGAGGCTTTGGGGCATCCGAGCTGTTATGTTGCACGGGCATCCGACTGCATCCATATCACCGGGATAGAGGAGAATGCAAAATGAAAGAGTTGGCCCAGTCAGTTTTTGACGAACTTTTTTCCACGGACTATGAGGCGTTTCACGAGGAATTTGGAAGATACCGGGAAGGAGATATTGCTCACAGCCTTCTTGAACTCGGGGCTGTTGAAGAGAAGGAACGGCGATTTGATTACGCCCAGTCATTGTCTCCGAAATTTTATGAGGCCGGACATGACCCAATGCACTTAAAGTCAGTCAATGTCGCAGAATTGTTCGTCAAAGTGAACGAGATTCCCGATGATCCCGCGAAAATTGTTCATCAGGAAATGAACATATTCCATGCCCATAGCGGATATGATCAGGAACGCCGGACCATCCGGGTCGGTCTGCTGCTGGAATCCGGGATGGAAAAAGAGAGAAAAACGGCTTATTCCATGCGAATCGAACTGTTCGGAGAGTTTGAAGCGGATGAGAGCGGATTGCAAAAACAGCATATTGAAAGCTGGGCAGGCAGAAGTGCTCCTTTTATACTGTGTCCTTTTCTGAGAGAACATGCTTTCGCACTCACAGTCAGGTGCGGACTCTCCCCCGCAATTCTTCCGCTTATGCAGTTGCCGGCTTTGCGGGAAAGAGAATAAGGACAGTCTGGGAGATGATTACGGGGGTAACGGATCTGTCTTTTCGCCTCGCTCATCAGAGCGTTTGATCGGATGGGAATTTCTGTGAAAGCCGTCACCGGATATTTCGGCAACACGAGACTGGCTGTCCCGCCACAGATAATCAGTTCCATGCACAAAGCTCTGAAAAATGCCGGTATTCCTGTGAAGGCACGGGAACTTGCAAAACATCTGACATTTGAAGAGGCAAAAATTGTCATTGAACTGACAAGAAAGGCAGGTTCGGAAGATGAAAAAACAGAACTTACCCGAAAATTACAGGGATATCCGGCAGATGAGCTGTTGGATATATGGGATCAGACAGCCAGCAGGGACGGGATTGTTCCCGGAACGCCCAGAGAGAAGATACGGGCCGGTTTCCGAGAGAATATGAGCTGGCACCGGTATATAAGGTGGCCACTCAGATAGAAAGAGGCCGCGGTCATGCTGAAAGGCAAACCGTTTCAGGTTACAACAAGTATATGCAGATCACACACATTGGTATTTGTGGGCCCGGTTTTGCACAGTCCCCGGATTGCGTCAAAAAAATGATAGGAATCGTTATTCTGAAGATAATCGCTGATGGAAAGGCCCGCTTCTGCGGCCCGCCTCAGCATTTCAGGGGAGGCATAAGCACCTGCTGCATCGGTGGGACCGTCATTTCCGTCTGTGGAGGCTGCCAGAAATGAGACATTCTGAAAAAGATCGGGATTCCTTTCCATCTCAGCAAGAAACGCCAGGGCCATTTCCTGATTCCGTCCCCCCTTTCCTTTTCCCTGAAGCGTGACCACCGGCTCGCCCCCGGAAATGACACATGCGGGTTTCCGGGTCAGCATCTCCTCTGATGCAATATCAGCAGCCACACCTGCCAGCAGTTTTGCCACCTCCTTTGCCTCGCCGGTGACATGGGAGGTCAGGAAAGTCAGATTGTATCCTAAACTGCGCGCCTTTTCTCCGGCTGCTGACATGGCAAGTCTGTTGGTGCCGATGAGAAAATTTGTTGAGAGATCCAAAGCCTGGTGTCCCTGTTTCAGAGTTTCCGGAATGCTGCCGCTGCTTCCTAATTGCAGAGTTTGCAATACCTTTGGAGGCACGGTGTCTGCAATGCCGTACTTTTCAAGAACAGCCAGGGCATGATCATAAGTTGTGGGGTCATAGGTGGTGCAGCCCGAGGCAATACTGCTCAGATCATCACCCACAACATCGGAGAGAATGAAGTTCAGACTTGTTGCCGGGGCAATCTGCTCAAGGAGGCGTCCTCCCTTGATTCCTGACAGATGTTTGCGGATGCAGTTGATCTCAGTGATATCCGCGCCGCAGATGAGAAGCTCACGGGTTACTGCCTGCTTGTCGGCAAGGGTCAGCCTGACCGGGTTTCCGGCGATTTCACAGTGCATCGGAAGGGGCAGCAGTGCGGAGCCTCCTCCTGAAATCAGCGTGATCACCAGAGTGGACGCGTCTGCCTCTGCTGCGAGTTCCATCAGTCTGAGAGCAGCCCTGACACCGTTTTCATCAGGCTGGGGATGCCCTGCCTCCATGATGGATATTTTTTCCAGTGGGGCAGTATGGCCATATTTCACTGCTATAACGCCTTTTTTTATCTTATCACCCAGAATGGTCTCAAACGCACGGGCCATCGGAGCTGTCGCCTTGCCCGCGCCCAGAATGTATATCTGCCTGAAATCCGCCAAGTCTGTCTTTTTGTGGGTGTTCTCAAATTTGATTTCCAGAGTGGTGCCGTTGAGCCGGACATGGTCCGTGATCATTTGAAAAGGATCAACCCTGTTCAGACCGGCTTCAAAAATTTCTTTCAGATGCTGACGGGATTCAGATGGTTCCATATGTGTGTTCTTTTTTGGCATATTGCGTGTTGGGGGGGAATCGGCATCTTTCATATTACTTCAAAAATAGTTTGCACTTTTTCTGAGGAACAAACTCATCTGCGTTTATCTGCGTCCCGTTGTTCTTTCAAAAGTGTCAACTGACAAATGAAGGATGTCGGGGAATCGGCATCTTTCATTGTCCAGCAGGGAATCGGTGGAAATAACCCGGCAATTAATGGCCCGGGACAAATATCACCCCGGTTTTCCCTTTGGCATATTGATGAAGCCGCTCAAACAGCGGGACTGCGTCCCGCCACAAACATGGGATCAATGTGAGGGACCAATCATTTTT
>JAOZLU010000086.1:9961-17019 GCA_029934695.1 Desulfobacterales bacterium
GCGGGACTGCGTCCCGCCACAAACATGGGATCAATGTGAGGGACCAATCATTTTTTCCGGAAGCCAGGTGATAATCTCAGGAAAGATTGTACACATCACCAAGGTAAACATGATTATCAGCACAAACGGAATGACTCCTTTTATAATATCCGACATGGCCAGCCCAAGTCCGGGAGGAGCAGTTCCCTTTAAGACAAAAATAGACATTGCCATGGGCGGTGTCTGGAATGCCATCTGCAGGTTAATGCAGATCATCATTCCCGCCCACAGGGGATTGAACCCGAGTTTGATCAGGATTGGGGAAAAGATCGGAACAATGATAAAGACAATCCCGATCCATTCGATGAACAGCCCGAGCAGGAATACAATTACCATAATCATAGCAAACGAAGCCCATTTTCCTCCCGGAACGGACAATATGAGGTGTGACACAACCTCGCCGGAACCAGCGCTCATGAACACGCCGACAAAAGCGTAACATAATGCGGCAATCATGACAACAAACGCGCTGACGCGCAATGTTTCAATGGACGCGTGCCGGATCAGCTCCCAACTGAACTTGCCATAAGCAACAGTCAGAAAAATGGCGGCAAGACAGCCCAAGGCAGCAGCTTCGGTGGGGGGAGCGATGCCTGCAAAAATTGTGCCCAGCACTGCCAGAATCAGCAAAACCGGAGGAGCCAGAGATTTTAACAGTCTGATCAGCTTGGCAAATGTGAAATCAGCAATCTGGTCCGGCGGCAGGGAGGGACCCATCTCAGGACTGATATGGCACCTGACAAGAACATAGGTGACATAGAGTGCTGAAAGGATTATCCCCGGGAAAACAGCCCCCATGAACATCTGCCCTATGGACAGACCGGCCTGGGGAGCGTAAACAACCAGCATGATGCTTGGCGGAATGAGGATTCCGAGAGTTCCCGCGGCAACGATGCTGCCTGTTGCCAGGGACCTGTCATACCCCCGAGTCACCATGGGTTCCAGAGCAATCAGGGTCAGGATGGTGACCGAGGCTGCAATAACACCCAGACAGGCAGCCAGAATTGTGCCGAATACAATGGTGACAACGGCAAGCCCGCCTTTAATCCGCCCCAGCGACTCGTAAAGACTCTCATACAGGTCTTTGGTTATCCCTGAATGTTGCAACACCACTCCCATAAAGCTGAACAGAGGAACTGCGAGATAGGGATAATTCAGCGTCAAAGCATAAAATCTGCTGTACAGGATATGGAAGGTGGTGGTGGTTCCGAAAATCAGGATACCTACGAGAAAGGCGACACTTCCGATCACGAATGCAATGGGGAATCCGGTCAGTACCAGGCTGAACACACCTCCCAACATGAGAAAAGCTACTATTTCAGGGCTTAGTTCAATCAATTTTTTCACCTCTTATCACAAAGTATAAATCACGTATGAATTTTGCTGTCCCCTGGAGGAGCAGAAGAAAAAGCCCGATAGCAAAAACAGTTCTGTAGGGCGCGGCAGGCGGATACCAGAAACTGTTGAACATGACTTCATTGATTTTCCAGGCTTTCACCGCCCAGATGACGGCAAGTTTGAACATGATGATCATCAGAGGGAAAAACAGGAACAGTGAGCATATAATATCAAGCAGGGCCTGTCTTTTCGGGGAAAGAGTGCTGTATATCAGATCCACACGGGTATGGGAATTGTGCAGGTGGTCATAAGATGCCCCCAGCATATAAACCACGCCTCCTGCCATGCATAAGGAATCATAAGCCCAGATTGTGGGGGCATTGAAAAAATGTCTTGCGATTGCTTCATAAGCTCCGATCAGGACAAGGAGAAAAGCAAACCACTTGCCTATGGATCCTGATGTTTCACTCAGCCAGTCAATGGATTTCAGCAGTTTTGTCAAAACAGTCATGCTTTTCTCCTCGCAGTTCCTTTGTTCTGATTGTAACGGATTCTGGGAGATGCTCTCCCGGGATGTCATTCCGGAACCGGGAATATGACAGCGGAAAGGGGACGGATATATCCGTCCTGTCCTGAAATTCGCTGTCATATCCGCCTGTGACCGCAGATGCAGTCCCTGCGGGCACCTGAACCCATTATAATCAGCCTTTACTTGATGGCAGAATATGCTTTGCCGAAATTTTTCATGGAGTTATATATCTCAGCAAAAAGCGGTGCTTCTGATTTTGATTTTTCCTCATAGAATTTTTCAGCCTCGGCAATCAGAGCCTCTTCTATGTCAGTGGGCACTTTAAAGACTTTGTTGCCCGCTTCCCTGAATTTGTCCACCGCCTTCACAGACTCTGCCACCAGAAACTCATGCTGAGCCTGGGTCCATTTGTCAATGAGGGATTGCACGATGATTTTTATGTCATCCGGCAATTTGGCCCAGGATGTTTTGTTGACAAAGAAAACCTGGGGATCGCTGGGAGCGCGGACCGGAGAAAGGTAAACATAAGGGGCAACCTCACTAAAATGCATCTTCCAATTGGATGCCAGAGTTGAATATTCAAATGCGTCAATGGTTCCTCTCTGCATGGCTTCGTAAAGCTGACCACCGGGAATGATAACTGTTGCAGCGCCCATTCGTTTGAGGATTTCGCCGCCGTCTCCCATGC
Source organism: Desulfobacterales bacterium (assembly GCA_029934695.1). GTDB lineage: Bacteria > Desulfobacterota > Desulfobacteria > Desulfobacterales > 4be13 > JAOZLU01. Next base: position 12,556 of record JAOZLU010000086.1, read on the forward strand.
AGCGGGCCTTCAAGCCTTTAATATCTGCGAGAGACTTCAGCTCGACCTTGGAGTGAAAAAAGACTTCTTCCGGCAGTGGCGCCAATGCACCCGGAAAGGTCATGACATTGTAACCTTTCATCATTTTGTTGAGCAGATCAGCGCCGCCGCCATAGTTGAACCATGTTCTCAGAGCTTCGCCGGGAAGTCCGCCGGGCCTGGAACTGATGAGGCCTGCGGCAGGCCACTTGTCCAAGTTGTACATGGGGCAGGTGTAAGCCATGTCAAGAACGCCCTGGTCAACAGCGTCAAGTTCCTTGTAAGCAGGCACGATGGAGCCGCCGACAAAGGGTTTTACCGTCAGGCGGCCTGCGGTTGCCTCGGTAATGGCATTGCACAGTTTGTCATGAAAAATCTGGGATGGATCAGATGCCGGACCATGTCCGGATGATTTCCAGATTATTTTCTTTTCTGCAAAGCTCGCGCCGGGTTGCAGCATAAGCATGGCTGCAACCATCATCATTATCATCAGAATTCCAAAATGTTTATTGCGAATACACATTCTTTAAATTATCCTCCTTGCATTTGTTAATGTGCCGAACCACCATGAGCATTTATTTGCACAGTGCCTCAGCAACCTTAAAATAAAACAACAAATTATTAAAAATAATGATCGGCAAACAAACAGTCATCAACGGATGAAAGCTGATCACTATGTTCAGCCAGCAGATTTATTAGAAAAACTTGAGTGTGTCAAGAAAAATTTGCTGTGTACAGGACAAAAAAAATGAGTGGTCAAGAAAAATTCAGGGATTATGGCCCGGGATAAACATGGAATCAATGTGAGGGACACTGTTGTTCAGACTCTGACGGACATTGAAGGTGATTTCTCGGATAAAGTTGTTCCTTCGGGAAGTCTCGGCACTGTCGTGGAGTGTTATGAAAATTTCGTTTCCCCTTTCCTCTTCTTTCGGGGCCTTTTTTGGGTCGGGGTGCGGGAAAAATAAGAGCAGTATGCGGCTCCATTTTTACACTCCTTCCGCTAGGGCTGCTTTCTTCCGGGCTTTCCCTGAATTCGACATGGCTGCAAAAATTCCGCCTGGCGGCTCCATTTTTGCACTCCTTTTCTGATAAATCAGCCATTGGTCCCGGATGAGTGATGAGATGAACAGAAACCGCCTGGTTCACATCTTCGCTGAAATCAGCAGTTCAAAGTTTTTCAGGCTTACCGAAAAAGATAAGCCTCAAGTTTTGCAAGCGCCTTTCCATGCCTCACTCTGTCCATCCTGCCGATATTGAACAGTTTCCATCTGACAGCGGGCAGTTTCCCGACATTCTCCAATCCGAGCAGGTCCCACTCAGGTCTGCCCTTTTTCACAGTTCCTCGCAGGTAATCTCATCCACGGTTATCCCCCTGAACTCATTTTCAAAAACAGCTCTGATATCTGTAAAGTTCGGATTCAGAAGCTCATACATCGGCCTCGGATGACTGATGAGATACACAAGAAACGCCTTTTTCACATCTTTGCTGATGCCCTCATTTTTCAGCAGAAAATTCACATCAAAAAGATCACGGGGATGCTGTCTGTCCAGTGCGGCACATATTTTCCCCGCATAAAGTTCCGCTGTTGAAAGCGTTCTGATATCCGCTGAAACCTCAAAAATATGTTGCGCCCTTGGGGAGAGGGTCTTGATCCGGGGTCCGAAAACAGTTCCCCGGATTACCGGGTTGGTCTCTATCTTGACAGAACTCTCATTCCAACGGACAATTATACCTTTCAGCAAATTCTGACCGTGAAATTTTTTGTGAACGATCAGACTGCCCGGAAGCGTCTTTTTTATTTTTTCAGATATTTTTGTCAGCGACAGACTGATATCTGCAAGTGCTGTCTGTCTCTCATTCACCGGGAGATAGGCAAGATCAATGTCAACCGAGATGCGGGGCAGGTCTCTCACGAAAAAATTGATAGCGGTGCCTCCTTTCAACGCAAACACGCTGACCGGCCTGATGAGAGGCAATACCCTGAGCAGGAGTTCCGCCTGCCTGCGATATGAATTCTTCAGAACAGCACCTCATCCGTGTCAGAAGGAACAGTTATGTCATAATTTTTGTCAAGCACCCCGCCTCTCACCACAAGCCTTTTGCCTCTGCCGAAACTCACCTTTGAAAGATCAAGATGCCTCACCCAGGGATGGTCATGCTTCTCAGCCATATACATGAAAAGTCTTCTCACCTTTATGAAACTGCATTTTTCAAGCAGACTGCTCACAATTCCGGGACGGAGACTCACAAGATTCTCCGTGATCATCAGGGCCTCCTCAAAGGTGATCCTGCCCGGGACATGATGCAGCATTTCCATGGCGGCCCTTTCCGGGGCGGAAATTCTTATTGAGAAATCCCTCTCATCAAATCGGGTGAACCCGTCCTCACACTCATCGGGAAAGAGTCCGGTGCCTGTGAAAAGAATGTCCGCCCCCCAGTTTCCGCGCTCAAACCATGCGGGGAGTCTCAGGGCAGGCCCTCCGTAAAGAAATATCCTTCCGGGTCTTTCGGAAAGATGATGTGCATACCCCCGCATCCCAAGAGCGGTCTTTCCCCCGGGATGGATATTGAGGCCGAGCTGGGTCTGAATCGCCCAGACCGCCCCGGTCCATCCGATCCTGTCCCTGTCAAGACAGTATGCGCCCCGGCCCACCGGCCTTATCCATCTGCTGTTCTTGTACCTGTTCAGCAGGGCGTGGCTGATTCCCTGGCGGTTCAGATGGGAGGTCACCGAAACCGTTCCTCTGGGCCATCCTGTGATGAGCCGGTTCAGTTTTGTTCTTTTTTCTTTACTCATAGTTGATAAAATCACCTGAAATCAAACTATACAGAATTTTCAGGACTGTCAAGAGGAAAATGACCTCCGGACTGACTTACAAAAAAGTTTTTAAGAGACAGATGTCTGGCATACTTTTTTATAAATTTTACTGTCAGATGAGAGACAAGGCTGATTGCTGTTGACATCCTGTTCATCTTTCATCTATGTTCACAAAAAATGAACATGAGGAAAAAGTGAAATGCAAAAAATTCCGCATGGGGCGGCTCCATTTTTGCGCTCTCTCCTGTTTAGCTGAGACAAAATCAGCAGGTCTGAAATGCTCTCTGGAGATTGGCAAATCCCCCCGGGCCTGAAGGCCGGCTGAGTTCCCGACATCCCGGAGTGCCGGGGATTTTGGCAGCAAAAGCGGCTTCCGCGTGCGGGAAGACTTCCAGTCCGTCAGTTTTCTGTATATGTCTCTTTTCATGGCTGACACAATACCATAAGCAGAGGGACATGTCAAGATATTTGGAGCTTAAAATGTGGGAATTATCACATTATACGGATGTAAAATGTGATCATAATCACAAAACACTGCCTTAACATTGGGCTGGGCATTGCTGCGATAATTAATACACCTGAAATGACTGTAAAAATATCCTGAAGTACGTCGTTTTTAAGGCACACAATATTCCCGTCCGGTAATAAATCCTTGACTTCAGATAACTATTTGATATAATGAATAATATTATCGGATTGAATTTTTTGGGGGCGTTGCTTCAGCTTAATGTGATTTTTCAGCGGAGCGGAACACATTTTGCTCGAAAATCACCAGTTTATCAGATTTTTTGGGACGAATGGATAACTGCTCGGATAATTCACTTTATCAAGACACAGATTACCCCCTCTGAGCAATCTCTGCCTGGCAACCTTGGCCAGCCGGCCACCGCAGCAATATGAAAAAAAGCCTGCCTGTCCACAGACAGGCTTTTTGTCTCACGAATTTTCCGGGGCTTTGCCATCCTGTTTTTTGGCTCCCCGTTTTTCTTTGATATCAGAAGCCACTTCTTCACCTTTTTTAAACATTTCAGTATAATAGTCTTTAACTTTCTCAGGATTAAAGGTCAGGAAGGTTCCTCCTGAAGCAAAATGCCGGACAAATACTTTGCCTATTGCATAAGTGGCGGCTCCGGCAACAATTGGCATGGTGACGATGCCGGCAGTCTGTCCAATAAAAGGGACAGCTTTAGCTACGCTGACCGCCAAAGGTACGCTGGCCACAGTCGGCAAAGCACCCCCAACCAGAGAAAATAATATGTTTTTCACTGTGTCTTTGGAAAAAGGCACATCATACGTCTTGGCGAGCTTTCTCAACAGATTGATCTGAATTCCTGTCAGAGCCAGGAAATCTGCCAGGGGAATGGGGACAAGACCCACGCCCATTGAGGCATATACATGATTCCTGATGAGATTGTCCAGTTCCTCTTGTGACGGCTCCTGTCCTGTTTTTTCTGTTTCCGTTGTTTCTGTTTTCATTTTCCACCTTTTTATTTATCTTGAAGGTCATAAGCGGCCGCCTTATGCAGCTTAACCTGCTTCAGCAGTGTGCTTCTATGGGACCTTAATATATCATTATCCGGATCTGCGTCAATCTGCCGGGAAAGGCCTTCAATTGTGTCATACC
>JAOZLU010000577.1 GCA_029934695.1 Desulfobacterales bacterium
TCTTACCACGAAACACACGAATTACACGAAAAAAAACAGCTTTCACATCTTTCGTGTATTTCGTGTGTTTCGTGGTTTATATCTTAATCATCTTACCACGAAACACACGAATTACACGAAAAATAAAACTATTCGTATTTTTCACAGTATCTCTTTATGTTTTCAAGCAGTTCGGATACTTTCGGTGTCAGCCGCAGGACATCATTGAAAATTCCGCAAAGATCATTCTGGATATATTCATGGGCAATTTCATTGCGTATGTCCTTGATTTCCCGAATTTCATCAACCGACTCAAACAGATTGCGTTTATGGGCACGGTTGACAACATCAATTATTGTGCCGCCATATTCCATCTCCACTGTGTCCATGGCCCGAAAAACTTTATGAATAAGGATATCGCTTACCCGTGCATATCGGCTTGTGAGTGTCTCAAAAGCATCGAACTCCTCATCCGAATATTCATCTCTGATTCCGATTTTTTCACAAATGCGGTAAGAACGGTTAAGCCAGCTCATTGCATCTTCCGACATGTATATTGTCTTAAACAGATTTTCAACGGCCTCCTGACCGGTCATAATTCAATTCCCCCTTTTTTTGCCATCCGGACAAACGGATCAGTGAGGTCTCCGGCTATGAGCATGTCAATTTTCTGTTCACCCAGTGTGTCCCAGAGTCTGAACTTTATTTTTCTTTTTTCCGCACGGCCTAAGAAATCCGACATAATCAGCAGATCAATGTCCCCGCCTTTTTTGCTGTCATCTGTGCGGGACCCGAAAAGAAATATTCTGGCCAGGGGATCAATTCCTGTGACGGCCTTTTTAATTACTGATATTTCCTTATTTGACAGACGCATCTCTGATCCTCTTTGTCTTACAAATTCCAGTGTTTTCACAGTTATTTTCTCCTCGTTACGCCATTCGGCACACACCAGAGGGCCGACATGTTGATAACTGTCCTTTCAGTCATCTGCCAGCGGAGCGGTTCCGAAAACACAGACTCATATCAGAATATGACAGAGGAGCAGAGGACTGAGCGAATTTTCTTGTTCTGTGAATTTTTCTTTTTATCTTTAATTTTCACGGCAGACGGAACAGAAGCAGACTCAAAAATTATGGCATTTCCGATATAAATACCTGACACAACAGATGACTGAATGTATTTTTCAGAATTTCTCACATTAAATTTCCGAGTTATTCCCTTTGTAAAAGGGTCATCTGTTTTTAAGACAGTCAGGCGGATAATTCTTCTGAGAACTTCCCTGCTGAGATTGTTGCGAAGTATGCGGACCAGATGTTTCAGGGCCTTTTTAGTTGTGAGACTGTCATGCTCCGATGTACTGACAATGACATTCCAATAACCTGCAATATCAGTATCAGCACTCTTAAGCATGAATAATGCCATACGCCCCTGTTCCTGCCTCAGAATTCTGACAATCTTACGGAACTCTTTCACCAATATCTCATTATCCATCTCAGTACCCCGTCAGGTTTGTCACGCACCGCATTAAGCATTTCTTCCGCCTCGTCCCCTGATACAGAACCTCTGGGTCTGTATCTGATTTCAGGAGTCCATGGAGTTGCCACAGACCAGTTACTATAGAGTTCGGCATTGGCGGAATCCAGTTTGCTTTTAAGACCTGACAGCAAAAGAAGCTGACCGAAATCATGAACCGCATAAGCAGATTTCAGCTTACCCGAAGCCGGATGGATATTCGTCAATTCCGAGCAATTTGCAGATTCTTGCTTTCAGAGCAAATTCTGTCACATAGCCGCATAAATAAGCAGAACCGTCATATAAACCCGCGTTAAAGAGAGTTTCAGCTTCTTTAAGTCTGAGTTTGGCAAGTTCCTTCAGTTCATTTCTGGTAGGCATGAAAATTCACTGTGATACATAAGCATCAGTTACTTTCTATTCTCTCCAAAAGCTTTTTTGCCGGCTGAAAGTTGGGAACTGCCTTTAATAATGCCTGGGCCGCTTCTTTTGCCATTGCAATATCCCCTGAGTGATGGGCGGATTCAGCCAAAAACCATGCCGCCCGCCAGTGGTTGCATTTCAGTTGCATTGCCCTGATAAATTCCTGCTTTGCTTCAGCATGGCGTTGTTCGCCAAAGAGTGTCAGGCCATGCCAGAAACGATGATACCCGGCTATAACCGGTTTTTCCAATGAAGAATTTTTTACTGCCTGCTTTGCCAGGCCAGTGTCACCTGATCTGTGAGCGGATTCAGTTAGGAACCATACCACTCGCCAGTGATTGCAGTTCAAATTGATTGCTTTGAGAAATTCATTTTTTGCCTCAGCATAGCGTTTTTCACCAAAAAGTGTCAGAGCGTACCAGAAACGGTAATGTCCGCCTACACCGGGTTCTTCATAAGGGTCGTAATAATCCTTATGAAGTGCCTGAACCGCTTCTTTTTCTGACTTTGGCAGCCCAAAGGCAATCATGCTTTCTGCTTCAAAGACTGAGATGATATCCGAATTGTTTCCATTAAACATACGGCTCAGGGTGCAGGCGCGCACAGTCGGAGAAACTGTGACGGGACTTCCGGCAGGATATGCAATGGCGATGTCACCAAGAATGGAGAATTGATAAGTTCGGTCAATTCCAAGAATCGCATCAATTGCCTGTTGCACGTCTGGATATTTACGGCTTTCGCGACCATACCACGGTGGTTTGTCTGAAACAATGGGCTGGAAATAACGCATGTTGTTTATCAGAATGAACGAATCTTTTATGCCGCTTTCAGCGATCACCCTGAGTTCTTCGATGACAGGGGTGTTGGTTCTGTTTTTGAATGTGATGCCGGCAGTCTCATTGGTGCCTAACCAGAAAAGTATCTTTCCTCTGAGATTTGGCAATATGACTTTGAGAACATTTGCCGAATGATAAATGTGAATATTTTTATGGCGTGCAATATCAGGCATTGCAGAAGGCTGGTACAGATCAGCAGCTAACTCTACAGTATGCACTTCTTTGAAAATATCGGCAGCCTGGCTTGCTATATCTTCGCTGAAAGTTCCTGTCGCCACAAAAATTTCTGCTCCGGATACTTGGTGTAGCTCACGCAAGAGTACGGAACTGATTGGCATACCATAGGCTTTGATCCGCTTGAGCTGCAAATGCAGAATTTCTCTGCTTTCACTGTTTTGTCCCTGTTTCAGAAATATCCGGTTTTCCCCGGTGACCGGAGTCCAGACTGAATGTATCGGGGGTAAATCATGCTGCTTTGCGATGTCCGGTTCGACAAGACTCAGGATTCGTCGGGTTGCTCTGAGAGAAGCGCTGTCATTCGGAGGACAAAATTTTCTGAATGCTTTTTGCTGTTGTTCCCATAGAGAGCGGTCAGGATTGTCAAAGAAATTATTAATATGCTTGGTGCATTCTTCCTTGTTACTTGCATGAACTGCTATACCTATTAATTCGGCGGGCGTTTTAAGCTGGCCCCATTGATTAACTAAGAACATGCTGTGTAGCGTTTGAACCGGTAAAAACTCAATAACTGGTTTTCCAACGCTAAGTGAATCTATAATAGCTGATGAAGGATGCCTTTTAATCAATATGAAAAAGCTCTATATTACGGTCTGATTTCATTGTCAATCTAAAAATCATAAAGTGGCAAAATATTTTAAGCATTGTGCTAATCAGCATCCTTATTGTATCAGTTTATATTTGCATCCTGTACAGTACAAATTGTAATATGCTGATATTACTGAATATAAATGTTCCAGACAAAATCTTATGACCGTCCGATATTAAAGGCTGCCCGAAAATCTGAAATTTTTTTATCCAGATTTGCAACAGAAAAAAGCCGGGTTTCTTCACGGTTTTTTCACCGGCAGGGGAAAAATACTGATTATAACGGATTTAGGGAAGCCCTAAGCTTAAACTTGAAATCAAGTTCAAATTTTTGGTCACACTCAGATCATTTTGTATGCCATTACATATTTCAAACATAAATCTTGCTTTTGTGCAAGCCAAAAGCCAAAAGCCAAAATTTATCGAAAAAGTTTAAAAATCATTGTGGCTGAAAGAATCAATAATAAAACTGTTAATATTACCGCGTAGCCATATCGTGGCCGGAAGGCATTTACGATGAAGGGATATAAAATAACATCTGATAGTTCAAAGTTTTCTGTAAGCGTCTAACTATTAAAACTTCCCCAGTTTTTACCTTCCTCTGTGCCTTTGCACTTCTGTGTGGTCAATAACAATAAACCTTTAATTAAATATAGTTACCGGAATACTTTTCATAAGCTCTCCGGAAAACTTATGACTGACGAGAAAATTATAAGTCAACTTTAAATTCGGATATGACAAATTCTGATTATAACGCTTCTCGGGGAGGCCTGAAATCAGCCCTGCATCGCACCTTTTTAACCACAGAGGACACAAA
>JAOZLU010001108.1 GCA_029934695.1 Desulfobacterales bacterium
CTATAGAAGATGCAAAAAAATATGAGAATATACCAGAAAAATTAATTATTGAGGCCAAAAAGAGCGATATAGGATGAAAAGCGTATGTTCAGGTATTGAACATTGACTGTGGCAGCAAAAAAGTTGTGGTTCAGGCAAATCGTAAAAGAAAATATAATCCCAAATTTCAGCGGACGGGCGGGGCGCATCGGTAAATGAAGCGCATAGAGTCAAACCCCGCCCGCCGCTGAATTTAAGCGTTAGCCCAGATGGTGAAAAATGAGAACATTATTTGTCTTTTGTGCGATATTTTTCTTTATAATCGGATGTGCAACAGAAAGATATGTAGTGCCAAAAATTTCAACACAACCGCGAATAGGGATTAGTCTAAAAACTCCAATTTTAGTATCAATATATGATGGCAGAACTTCCGGTGGCAACCAAGAATCTGTAAATATATTAAAAAATGAGCTTTCAAGAATATATGGTAAAAATTTTGAGTGGATATCCTATTTTGATGAAACACCTAATGGCCGAATTGCAGTAAAGTTTAGAATAGTCGAATTAGGCTCCTCTTTTGGAAGTCGATTAATTTCATCTGTTAGTTTTGAAAATGCTATGCAATCAGTAAAACTTTCAGCTTATGGGCCTTTCGGCTCTGTCGTTGGTTCAGCTTCAGGTTCATCTTCAACTTTTGGCAGTTCTTTTTCCGGTGAAGGTTGGTGGATCGGAGCAGCGTGGGTTGATGTTGAAATTCAAGATAGTCGTGCGGGCAACTATAGATTCAAGGTCCCCATTGCGGCTGAACATAAAGAATCAAACATGTGGGGGTATTCTTCAGGTGATAAAGCTGCTCGAAAAGCATGGGAAAAAGTTTCCGCACAGATTACCAGAGCAGTCGATGAAATATTGATAATTGTCCGTAATTCTGAGAGCTAACCACTGGGTGCATGGGACGCTTTCCGCTTTGCTTCAAGCGCCCTTGATCTGAGCGTTAGCTCTATTTGTAGATTTATCAAGGTGATAATTTGTTAAATTCAGAACATATAAATCCAGATATAAAATGGTATACGTCAATAAGCAATGATAAAGGAATTTCGTTTAGATGTCCTTATGCAACTGTTGAAAAATGCCCTAGATATTATAGTAGCCTTTCATTACTTGGTAAATCAGGAGTTAGCACAAAAATCAAACCAGGTGAAGATGATTTACTTAAAAGTTATTGGGAAAGAACAGAATTTTGGCCTGTAACCGGAGAGCAAGATACTGGAATTTCAGGATCAGA
>JAOZLU010000578.1 GCA_029934695.1 Desulfobacterales bacterium
ACGCTGTATAATCTCACACTGACTTATGACAAACTTGAAGATCTGCAGAACGCATACACCACCTGCTCCGAGGCGATCCATGTTCTGGAAAAGTATGTTCGGGCCGTGTCTTCCGAGGAGACCCGGCGTGCATTGGCTGAAAATCAGGCAAAAATTTACCACCGCATGGTCTCCCTCTGCATCCGTCTGGGCAAGCATCAGGAAGCCCTGAGCTGTGCCGAGCGTGGCAAAAGCCGGACATTGGTGGAAATGCTCCACTCAGCAGAGCTGATGCCATCGGAAAAAGTGCCGGAAGATATGCGGGCGGCCTTTGTCTCCGTGCGGAAGAAAATAGAGAAACTGCGGCAGTCGGAACAGGGAGAAGGCATTTCACAGCCCCATACAGATCCGCAGGGAGAACGCCATGCCAGTTCCTCCCCGGCAATCCCCCGGCCCCGGAACAGGGAAACCCTGGCCATGATTGAGCAGACCCGTGAGAAGTATCAGAATCTCTTAAAGCAGATCCGTGAACTTGACCCTGAATTCGCCGCATCCGAGCAGGTGCAGCCCATCTCCGCATCTGAAATACAGCAGCAGATTCCAGCAGGAACCGTGTTCGCAGAATGTTTCACCGGATATGACGGCACATACATCTTCCTGTTAGACGGCAAAAATGACATCAGCGAAAGCTGTCTTGTGCTGAAAGACCTCACCGCCAAAGAACTGAACCGCATGGTTGAGGAACACTGGCTCTCCCCATATCGTCAGAGAGGAAAATCCCGTGAAAACTGGCATCAGGCCATTGAAAACATATCGAGCCTGCTTGCCGAAAAATTCTGGTACGCAGAAGACCAAAACGGCAGGTCCCTCGATGACATGGTGCTTGAACAGAACCCGGAACGCATCGTGTTTCTCCCCCACAGCGGCCTGCACCTTCTTCCGTTGCATCTGATGCCGGTGAGGGACGAGAGGCAAGGGGCGAGGGGTGTGCGGCTGATGGACAGGTATGAGATTGCTTATGCGCCGTCAGCATCACTGCTGCGGATCATTCTCAGACGTGAGCGGAAAAGCCCGGAGCATCTTTTTGCCGCGGCCAACCCGGACCGCAGTCTCGTGTTCACAGACATCGAAGTGGAAAACATCGCAGGCCGCTTCCCCAATTCCCAAGTCTTGTGGCATGAGGAGACCGGCAGGGCCGCTGTCCTGAAACACGCGGGAAAAGGAGACACAGTGCATTTCAGCTGCCACGGGCAGTTTGATTTTAAAAACCCCCTGAACTCGGAACTGTCTCTGACAGACAGCCCCCTGACCCTGAAAGACATCTTTGCCGAGCTGAGACTCCCCCGGACAGAAATCGCAGTGCTTTCCGCATGTGAGACCGGCATGGTGGAACTGGAGGCAGGGGATGAATATGTCGGGCTTCCCTCCGGATTTTTGTTTGCGGGCGCGTGTTCGGTGGTTTCCGCGCTCTGGTCGGTGGATGACTTCTCAACCCACCTGCTCATGCAGACATTCTATGACAACATGCGATCCCGAAACATGGGCAAGGCCGCCGCACTCCGGGCAGCACAGCATCAGATGCGGGACATGCAGGCCAGGGAAATCCGCCCCCATCTTGAAAGACACATTGAAAACGCAGAAAGACAGGGACACTCCGCCTCGCTCCGAATCCAGGGAATGCACATCACATACAATGCCCTGTCCGATAACGAGCGGCCCTTTACACATCCTTATTACTGGGGGGCATTTGTCTGTTCGGGGAATTGGGAATAAGAAAGGGTTATAAGGGTTAAGAGTTAAGGCCCGTAGGGTGGGTGGAGGATTTCGATTTTTTACGCAGTAAAAAACGAAATCCGCAACCCACCTTGACAAACGCACAAACAAAATCATTACATATAATTGGATTTACAAAGGAGGACAAAAAAAATGACACTCGAAAAACATGAAATCAAATCTTTTCTTTTAACTGTTTACCGACACCGTAAGGAAATCAGGGAAAAACTGCAGGAGGAATCCCTGCGAAAGCAGCTGACCGGATACTTCAGCGAGGCTGTCGCATCAGTGGAGGTCAGCGGGGAGTTTCTTGAATTCTGCCACACCCGGTTTCCCAGACTTATGGAACTGGAACGGATATTCCAGAATGACAAGGACGAGTTCACAGCCATAGATGTCGAACTGTTTGAAAACGAAATGGAGGAAGTTCCTGAGCATCCCACAGAAACGGACGAGGAGAAATAAAAAATGGCCCCTGCCCGTTTCTTTGCATATATTTTCTTCCTAGCATCCAAACGCAACCGTTGCACAGAGGAGGAAAAAGATATTCAGGTATCCTCGTTTTTTGAGCAGTGGATGAACACGCACCAACTGAAAGAGGAGTCTGTTTTTGATTTGGGCCATCCGGACCTGACATTGGCCCGCATCGCGGAAAAAGAGGGGCATTCTGTTGCCGTTCTCCACTTTGATGACATTGATATCCTTGAAATTGAGCGCAGACAGATATTGCCTGATGAAGACCCTTTTGCATTCTGGGAAAAATGCGGGAATGACCTGGAAGCCTGCCGCGTGGGCGGCTGTTATTTTGGCACTGCCCATGCCCTCTCCTTTCCCTCGGATGAGATTTTCAAAGAAAGCATTCGGGAAATGGCCCATGCGGAAATTCCCGGAACCGGGTTTCTGTATCGCATGGGAGCGCACAGCTTCCTGATGATCTCCCAGAAGCCTGCGGAATTTCTGGGCCGGGACTTTCCGGCAATTGCGTCCATTGTTCAAAAGCTTGCCTTTCAGGAGGACGTTTCAAAGGAGGTGAAAAGAAAAAGCAAGGGATACAGAAGAGAAATTGAAAGACTGATATCCCCGGAAAGACTCAAGGACATTGAAACCAATTTCAATGCTGTAAAGAAAGATCAGACCTATCTTCAGGACAACCTGATTTCCCTTTCCAAAGTCCGGGAGAATTTTGACATCAACATCCTCAGCCTCAGAAACTATCTCAAAACCCTTGATATCCGCACAGACACGCTGTTTGCCCCTGTCATCAGAAAAGCTGGGAAGGCGCGTCAGCAACTGAATTTTGACATGAATCACGCACGTCTCAATCTGGACAGGGTGAACGGCCAGTTAAAACTGCTGGAACTGGGAATTGAGAAGCAGCGAATCAACGAACAGAGCCGCATCAATCAACTGATCACCGTGATCGGCGTCACCTTCAGCATGGGGCAGGTCGCTGCAAATGAGGATTGGGATGTGAAACTCCTCCTGATGTGCGTCGCCATGCTGGTTATTTCCCTGATTGTGTGGTTTCTGAACAAAGGGAAATAGATATGTGACATCCCGGAAAATTTTTGGCCGGGTACTTAACTGCAGGGATTTCCCTATAAGAAAAGGAGGAAGAAAAAATGATGGGAACTTATAATTTTGAAACAGTCATCCGAGAAGACGGAATCATTGTGCTGCCTGATAATATGAAAAATCTGAAGAAACGCAGAGTAAAATTCGTATTGGTGGATTTGGAAGAATCATATTCGGACGCGGCGGATATTTTATCCGACATTACAGAGCAATATAACAGGATCAAAGAGAAAGATTTGGATATCACGGAAATTTATAAAAACAGGAGAAAGACTGATGTCAGAGAAAGGCTGTATCAGTGCTTCAGCGTACTTGAAGCTCTCCCAGCCGGGGGATTTATCTGAAGCCAGCTCATATCACCCCGGAATCAATTCCGAGGCTGAAGCCGGCTTGCAGTGTGCTTCAGCACAGGAATAAGGAATCAGCCAATGAAACCATTCTCAAAATGGACCATCGAAGAAGTGGAAGATACGTTTCAGATCATCCCGACAGAGGAAAACGCCCTTCTGAAAGAGTGGATGATGATCAGTCCGGCTCTTTCCCAGGAAGAGGAAAGCTTGCTGGGGAGGCTGTGCAAAAAATTGCAGAGCCGTTCCTGGGATTGGAACGAGGAGGAGCTGAAAGTCGGTTTTATCGGGCCGCTGCTGCATATCGTTGATTTTGACCAGAAAAATTACCGCTCTTTTCTGGAAAGAGATATTTCAGTCACCTGCGAGGAGGGGAAGCTGTCAGGGACCGTTGATTTTGTCGTGGCCCGAGGGAGGCGTTCCCCGAAACACCCCCTGTTTTTCATCAACGAGTATAAAAAAGAACATGACTCGTCAGGTGATCCCCTGGGACAGCTGATGATCGCCATGGTCGCGGCACAGAAACTGAACAATGACGGCAACCCGCTCTACGGGGCTTATGTGATGGGGCGATACTGGCATTTTGTCGTGCTGGACGGTTCTGAATATGCTGTCAGCCTGGGCCATAATGCGGCCAAGAATGACGAACTTGGGGAAATTTTCACCATCCTGAAGGAGACAAAACAGATTATTGAAAATTTGCTGGATCAGGCT
>JAOZLU010000579.1 GCA_029934695.1 Desulfobacterales bacterium
GTTTCAATCCTTGTTTTAATGGATAGCTGACTCAAACTCTATGCAGAACGGCAGGCGGCCATAGATGCCGCAAAGTTTCAATCCTTGTTTTAATGGATAGCTGACTCAAACTTTCCATTAGCAGGAATTAAATTTTATTATTTTATATGTTTCAATCCTTGTTTTAATGGATAGCTGACTCAAACCATCCTCGGCCCGGCCTCCTGCCCGAAAAGATTGAGTTTCAATCCTTGTTTTAATGGATAGCTGACTCAAACAGCAGCTTGCGTCATATTATGAGCAGGAAATAGCCGAGTTTCAATCCTTGTTTTAATGGATAGCTGACTCAAACAGAGCGCATTCGTATATATAATACAGCGATACAACGAGGTTTCAATCCTTGTTTTAATGGATAGCTGACTCAAACTAGACATAATCCGCTCTTACATCCGCTTCTCATATCGTTTCAATCCTTGTTTTAATGGATAGCTGACTCAAACTTTTAATGGAGCCGGTTATTTTGGAGATCAAGATGGGTTTCAATCCTTGTTTTAATGGATAGCTGACTCAAACTCAGATGATCTTATTGAAGATCTGTCTTCTAAATGGTTTCAATCCTTGTTTTAATGGATAGCTGACTCAAACAGGAGCTTGCCAGCTATTATGAGCAGGAGGTAGCGGAGTTTCAATCCTTGTTTTAATGGATAGCTGACTCAAACCACAGACGCAGGCAAAATGCTTTCACCAATGATATCCGTTTCAATCCTTGTTTTAATGGATAGCTGACTCAAACCCATCATTGTCGCCGCATATCTGGCTCTCATAACCAGTTTCAATCCTTGTTTTAATGGATAGCTGACTCAAACACGGACTGAAGACGATACACGCCTTCGGGATAGCGTTAGTTTCAATCCTTGTTTTAATGGATAGCTGACTCAAACTCTCGAAAGCGATGCCAAATCGCTTGTGGCAGAGTTGTTTCAATCCTTGTTTTAATGGATAGCTGACTCAAACTGGTTGTAAAAACATTTGGGGGGGATTGAAATGGGGTTTCAATCCTTGTTTTAATGGATAGCTGACTCAAACAAAAACAAGTGGGGTATGGAACGGCGAAGCCGGGATGAGTTTCAATCCTTGTTTTAATGGATAGCTGACTCAAACCTTCAGTCTTTTGGCGTGGATTCCGGGGACGCCTTGTTTCAATCCTTGTTTTAATGGATAGCTGACTCAAACTGGGGGCGCAGATTGACGAAACCTCATCAAAGCTGGGTTTCAATCCTTGTTTTAATGGATAGCTGACTCAAACAAATCTAAACGGAAGCCGTTGATGACATTCTGTAAGTTTCAATCCTTGTTTTAATGGATAGCTGACTCAAACCGTCAATGCCTTCCTCAGTAATTGCTTTTCAGCTGGTTTCAATCCTTGTTTTAATGGATAGCTGACTCAAACAGTTGAAGTAGCGAAAAATGACCCTGATATTGTAATAGAAGTTTCAATCCTTGTTTTAATGGATAGCTGACTCAAACGATGCCTTAGCCTGTCTGTCTGCTTTTTTAAGCTTGGTTTCAATCCTTGTTTTAATGGATAGCTGACTCAAACAGCCTGCAATTCGTCCATGCTTGCGCTGTTTACGTCGTTTCAATCCTTGTTTTAATGGATAGCTGACTCAAACGTGTGACACTCATCATGCATGACAGAAACCTTATATAGTTTCAATCCTTGTTTTAATGGATAGCTGACTCAAACCTCTTTTTGAACTCATTGTGTTTTTCTCCTTTGATCGTTTCAATCCTTGTTTTAATGGATAGCTGACTCAAACCAGTGGCTCAGCATATGTCACATTACTTCCGAATATCAGTTTCAATCCTTGTTTTAATGGATAGCTGACTCAAACGGATTTAAGATAAGGAAAAAATAATGATGAACAGAGTTTCAATCCTTGTTTTAATGGATAGCTGACTCAAACATCTTAAATCCTTCTGCGGTCTCTTCAACGACACGGCGTTTCAATCCTTGTTTTAATGGATAGCTGACTCAAACCTCCCCGCCGCTCCGGCGGCGAGGAAAGCCTCCATGTTTCAATCCTTGTTTTAATGGATAGCTGACTCAAACTATTTTTTTCTCTGATTTTGTTCCGGCTCTTGACTCTGGATGTTTCAATCCTTGTTTTAATGGATAGCTGACTCAAACTGAGAAGATCAAGGTTGAGGCTAAAAAGAAGTCAGGTTTCAATCCTTGTTTTAATGGATAGCTGACTCAAACTTGGATCCATCAAAATCATTATTGTTTTTGGTAAGGGGTTTCAATCCTTGTTTTAATGGATAGCTGACTCAAACTTCATGCCCCTGCATATACGGAAAGGAGGCAGAAAGTTTCAATCCTTGTTTTAATGGATAGCTGACTCAAACTTTTTCAAGCGGGATCATAAACCAGAACCCCACTAGTTTCAATCCTTGTTTTAATGGATAGCTGACTCAAACTCATGACAGGTTTGTATATCAAACATGTTTAGGTGAGTTTCAATCCTTGTTTTAATGGATAGCTGACTCAAACTCCAGGATTGGCAATGTTCGTTGCACCGTCCTCTTGTTTCAATCCTTGTTTTAATGGATAGCTGACTCAAACTCATAGCGTGGAGTGAGTTGCGAGCGGCGGAAAGATGTTTCAATCCTTGTTTTAATGGATAGCTGACTCAAACTAGGGAAAATGAGGATAAGCAAGTAACTACAACCTGTTTCAATCCTTGTTTTAATGGATAGCTGACTCAAACGCAAACAATCCTTCAGGTTCGCTTATCAGTTCCCAGGTGTTTCAATCCTTGTTTTAATGGATAGCTGACTCAAACAGCAATACTCAGTTAGGATCAGATACCCTTTTACAGTTTCAATCCTTGTTTTAATGGATAGCTGACTCAAACCTGGAAGAGCGGGACACCACTGTCACGCATACCGGCAGTTTCAATCCTTGTTTTAATGGATAGCTGACTCAAACGAAATATGAGGGCATTCTATGACATTGCCATGGAGTGGTTTCAATCCTTGTTTTAATGGATAGCTGACTCAAACCATGCAGTTGGGCTGACAACCAGTGGCAAGACAGATATGTTTCAATCCTTGTTTTAATGGATAGCTGACTCAAACAATTAAAAAGATAATTCATCAGTTCAGCCCTTATTTAGTTTCAATCCTTGTTTTAATGGATAGCTGACTCAAACCACTGCCCGGGCTTACACCCCGGACAACCGCCAGACGTTTCAATCCTTGTTTTAATGGATAGCTGACTCAAACGCCCCTGCTCCGGGGTTGTGATCCGGTGGGACAGGGTTTCAATCCTTGTTTTAATGGATAGCTGACTCAAACGTGATTTTCACGTTTAAGGAGTGCTGTGCCTGAAACGTTTCAATCCTTGTTTTAATGGATAGCTGACTCAAACCGCAGATAGTGCTGATTATCATTAAATCACGCTCTAAGTTTCAATCCTTGTTTTAATGGATAGCTGACTCAAACAAGTGTTTACCGAACCTGACGCTTTGGAATCACTTTGTTTCAATCCTTGTTTTAATGGATAGCTGACTCAAACACAAGAGATTCCAGCGTGACCTTTTCAATCTCCTGGGGTTTCAATCCTTGTTTTAATGGATAGCTGACTCAAACGCCCGGCGATTTCATTTCTTTCGAGCAGGCTGTTTTGTTTCAATCCTTGTTTTAATGGATAGCTGACTCAAACTTCGATGAGGCAACATATCCGCCAACATTGTATAAGTTTCAATCCTTGTTTTAATGGATAGCTGACTCAAACATGAGCCCGATGGACAGAGCCGTGTTCTCTTCCAGGCTGTTTCAATCCTTGTTTTAATGGATAGCTGACTCAAACGAGATGACTGCGGTCAAGAGCAATAACGATTTTCTGTTTCAATCCTTGTTTTAATGGATAGCTGACTCAAACTTTTTTTTGTTTTTTCCGTGCAGTCGTCTTACGCTGCGTTTCAATCCTTGTTTTAATGGATAGCTGACTCAAACATGAAAGAGCGTGGATCAGATGTGCCATTGATTACTCGTTTCAATCCTTGTTTTAATGGATAGCTGACTCAAACAACACACAGTGCGGATATCTATGCGGATATCTATTAGTTTCAATCCTTGTTTTAATGGATAGCTGACTCAAACCCATTACAGTAGTCACATCGTCAAACGTGGTCGCTGGTTTCAATCCTTGTTTTAATGGATAGCTGACTCAAACTCACATCGTCAAACGTGGTCGCTGTGACTCCCATATTTGTTTCAATCCTTGTTTTAATGGATAGCTGACTCAAACCTGTCTTTGTGGCATGCTAAGTTGAGAGAAATCGAGTTTCAATCCTTGTTTTAATGGATAGCTGACTCAAACCAAAAATTTCGGCAAAA
>JAOZLU010000580.1 GCA_029934695.1 Desulfobacterales bacterium
TTGATGTTTGATGTTTGATGTTTGATGTTTGATGTTTGATGTTTGA
Organism: Desulfobacterales bacterium; assembly: GCA_029934695.1. Classification (GTDB taxonomy): domain Bacteria; phylum Desulfobacterota; class Desulfobacteria; order Desulfobacterales; family 4be13; genus JAOZLU01. The sequence continues at coordinate 47 of JAOZLU010000580.1, forward strand.
TGTTTGATTCGGCAGAACCGGGAGATGTGGTGCTTTTATCCCCTGCGTGTTCGAGCTTTGACATGTTTCGCAGTTATGCAGAACGGGGAGATGTTTTCTGCCGTGCGGTCAGGGAACTGGGAGTTGGAAAGATATAATACGTCAACAGATGCATTATTCTTCTGCTTAATATTAGAGTATTAAAGAATATTGAAAAACCGACTTCTGGAAACACCAGAGCTTTCAGAAGTCTTTCCGGACAGGAGAACACACCATGCTGATTGAATTTTCTGTTAGTAATTTCAGATCAATAAAAGAAGAACAAACTCTGACGATGATTGCCGATTCAGGAAAACTGAAATTGGAAAACACTTTTATGCCAGAAGATAACAACAAATTTAAATTGTTAAAATCATCTGTCATTTACGGTGCTAATGCATCTGGAAAAACAAACATTATAAAAGCCTTTTCTGCGTTAAACGCTTTTATTCTCAGTTCTTCAAAATTAGATATTGATGATCCTATCTTCTGTTATGATCCTTTTGCTTTTGATGAGTCATATCGGACTGCTCCCTCACATTTTAAAATCATTTTTTTGGGAACAGATAATATAAAATACGATTATGATATATCTTTTGACAGAAAGAAGGTTATTTCTGAAATATTGAATTTTTATCCTAAGGGGCGCAAGGCAAATTTGTTTATCAGAACAAATGCTCATAAAGAAGTAATATTAGGTAGTAAATACTTTTCTGATAAAAAAGAAGTTCCAAAAAAGGTTCTTGATAATCATCTGTATTTATCCGAAATCGGTAACAGTCCTCATAAGCAGATGAGTGAAATTTACAAATATTTTAAAAATAGGATAAAAATCGGGAACCTGATAAACGAATCAATCTACAAAAAACAAATGTTAGAAACTTTGATGCAACAGGATAATATCAAACTGAAAAAGAAGTTGGACAAATTCATTAAAATTGCTGATACCCAGATAAACGGCATCTCAATCACTGAAAGAAAAGAGCATGAATTTCCAATTCCGATGGGAAATATGCCCCAAGACCTGAAACATGAAATTTTCCGCCAGAACAGATATAAAATTGAATCTCTCCATGAGATATATAAGAATGGAGAATCTTTAGAAGAACCAGCATGTTTCAATTTTGATGAGGAATCAAAGGGGACAAGAACGCTATATGCTTTAGGCGGATTGATACTGGAGAAATTTGCAACCGGAGGTGTTGTTTTTTTTGACGAACTGGAGAACAGTTTACATCCTAAATTATGTAAATTTATTGTTAAATTATTTCATTATTCTGAGAGCAACCCTAAGAATGTACAATTGATCTTTTCCACACATGAGACGACATTGTTGGATAAAGAATTATTCAGAAAGGATCAGATATGGATTACTGAAAAGAACAGATTCGGAGGGACTGAACTTTTTTCTGTCACTGATTTTGAAGGATTACCCAGTGATATTCCGTTTGAGCAATGGTATATGAAAGGCAAATTCGGAGGATTGCCTAATATTAAAGAAATCCAATTTATTTTTGGTGAAGAATAATATGAAAAGAACTGGAAACAAACGTAAGCTCAAGCCTTATATCTTAATCGTATGTGAAGGTAAGACAGAAGAAAGATATTTTAAAAGTATCAAGGAAGATGTCGAATACTCTGATTATGCAATTGATATAATTGTAAAAGAAACAGATAAAACCACCGCTGTCGAATTGGTGGAGATCGCCCAGTCTGAAATCACCAAAGATGACAAAGATGGACAATACTGGGCAGTTTTTGACAAAAACGGATACAAAAAACATGAAGATGCATTCAAGAATGCACAAAAAAGGAGAAAGAAAGTACATATTGCTTTCTCAAGTATTTCTTTTGAACACTGGATATTATTGCATTATGAAAAGAACAGAACTCCGTTTCCGAAATCTCAAAATGTTATAGATTATTTGGATGATCGTGCTTATTATCCTGACTATCAAAAGGCAAAAAGCGTGATTTATCCTAAAATAAAAGATAAGGTAAAAAACGCAATAGAGAATGCAGCATGGCTTCGTCATAATATGCAAAATGAATTGAAACAGAATGGCGGAAAAATTTATGAAGTTAATCCTTACACTGATATGGACAGACTTGTATCAGTATTACTAAATTATAATCAAAAAATTATCTGGGGAAAGATCGGAGAGTTTGCTTCGCTTGAAGGTTTATATATAAAAATTGAAAAATATGAGGAAAGACAGAATGACTTGCTTGTCGAAATTGTAATGAGAAACAATCATAAGTCATATACTCATCTTGAAAATAATAATAGCCAAAATTTTTATCTTACTGACAACAAAGAACAACGATTTGATTTTACCATTCAAAAAGCTGTAATAATTGCCAAGAATGAAACAAAAAATTTTGAACTCATTTTCCCAAAGTCGGCAGTATCGAATGATACTAAACTGAATTTCCAATTCAAGAACTATATTTTATCTGTTGAATTAACTCCTTAAAATGGTAAATAGGTAGATTGCATAGCATGAAAGCACATTATAAATCAGACAAAATCCCCCAGCCTCCCATAGCTGGGAGCATACAACCCGGGTACGATGTCAGCCTCCTGTTCCCGGTCCTTTTTTTGGTGGGGATCGGAATTGTGATGGTTTACAGTGCAAGTTCAGCTGTGGCGGCCAAAAAATTTGAAAGCAGTTATTATTTTCTTAAAAAGCAGGCACTTTTTTCCATGTCGGGTATTGTCGTTCTGGTCTTGTGCAGACATTTTCCGCTGAAACTGCTTCGTTCTTTCACATATCCGCTTCTTGTTCTGGCGTTTCTTCTTCTCGCCGCTCTTCATATCACTGATCTCGGCATCTCCGTGGGAGGTGCCGTGCGATGGTTGCGTTTGGGAAGCTTTTCATTTCAGCCCTCTGAACTTACACGTCTTTCCCTGATCGTCTATCTGGCGTATTCTTTGAGTAAAAAGCAGGACAGGCTCGAGAATTTCTATGTCGGTTTTCTGCCGCATGTACTCGTTCTTTCTGTGTTTGCTACGATGATACTCCTTCAGCCTGATTTCGGATCGGTGGTTATTCTGGGAATAATCACATGGATTATGATGTTTGTCGGAGGTGTCCGTATATCACATCTTCTGACATCTCTGCTGGTGTTAATACCCGTAGGCTGCCTTTTCCTGATCAGTGCAGACTATCGGATGCAACGTATTGCCAGCTTCTGGGATCCGTGGCAGCATGCGGCAAACGGAGGCTATCAGGCCGTACATTCCCTCATGGCATTTGGCACAGGCGGAATATGGGGGGTGGGAATCGGAAAAGGCTATCAGAAGCTGTTTTATCTGCCTGAACCTCATACTGACTTTATCTTCTCTGTTATTGGGGAAGAATTCGGACTTATCGGGGTTCTGATTATTCTGGGATTATATGCGCTGATATTGATAAAAGGAATCAGGATTGCTATGGATACTGAGGATCCTTTTGCATCATTACTGGCCATGGGACTTACTGCGGCAATCGGCATTCAGGTTTGCATCAATATGGGAGTTACGCTTGCACTTTTGCCGACCAAGGGGCTTACCCTTCCGTTTCTCAGTTACGGCGGCACTTCCCTTCTTATGAATATGGCCTCCGTAGGGATATTGATGAACATATCAGTGAACAGTGGGCAGTTATCAGCAGACAATGGACAGTTGTCAGTAAACAGTTATCAGAGTTCAGTCAAATTACCAGTGACGAGCGAACAGTGACCAATGAAAAAACACATCCTTATCGCAGGCGGCGGCACAGGCGGCCATCTTTTTCCGGGAATTGCCATTGCAGAGGCATTTATGGCAGAGAACCCGAAAAACAGAATTCTCTTTGTCAGCGACGGCAAACATAAGGTAAAATCTGTTTTATCCAAAAGGGGCTTTCAGCATGAATGTATTACCATAGAAGGTCTCAAGCGTCGGGGCCCACGGAATCAGCTTATGGCAGCGTTGAAAATTCCTGTGGGAATATTTGAGTCTGTCCGGATTCTCAGACATTTCAAGCCTGACCTGGTCATCGGCCTCGGGGGTTACTCCGCGGGACCGGTGGTTATCGCTGCATGGCTTTTGGGTATTAAAATCGTTCTCCAGGAACAAAATGTTCTCCCGGGAATTACAAACCGTATTTTATCCAGTTTTGCAGACCGGATATATGTTTCGTTTCCAAATTCCAAATTCAAAATCCGAAATCCCAAAAAGATTTGTTTTACAGGCAACCCGGTACGGAAAGAATTTCAAGCATCAAACATCAAATGTCAAGCATCAAACATCAAACATCAAACATCAAACATCAAACATCAAACATCAAAC
>JAOZLU010001109.1 GCA_029934695.1 Desulfobacterales bacterium
TCAAACATCAAACATCAAATATCAAACATCAAACATCAAATATCAAACATCAAACTTCAAACTTCAAACTTCAATCCTGCTTTTTCTTTGTATTTTTGTCTCAGCCTGCGGCTACAGATTTGCGGGAGACGGGGATTTTCCGCCCGGGGTCAGAAGTTTGTGCGTGACAGTTTTTGAAAACCGTACCGGTGAAATTGGGGCGGAGACTGTTTTTGCAAATGATCTTATTGACGAATTTACCCGAAACAGCTCTCTTGTTCTGGCGGTTAGGGACAGGGCGGACACGATCCTTTCCGGGAGAATTGAGTCTCTGAGTATTGGAACTGTCTCCCGCAGGGGATCGGATGCCGCGGCCGAGCGTCAGGCTGAGATTACAGCATCCATGAAACTGACAGGCGCGGATGGGAAAGTATTATGGTCCGCGGAGGATATTTCCGGACACGAGGCATATCTCGTGACATCCGACAAACTCGCGACAGAACACAACAGATGGGAAGCGATTTCAACGATCTCAAAGAGAATCGCAGAGCGCGTTTATCATCGTCTGAGAAATCATTTCAGGGAGTGATGCCGCTTTTAGTCTCCATCTCGGTTCATCTGCACGGATTAGGGATAAGCAGGGCCGTAGGGACGATTGAAAATAGCCCGGCAATTCATTGCCATCCACATGGATTAGGGATAAGCATGGATTTTATGTCCCGCAGGACAACTGAAAATGGCCCGGTGATTCATTGCCAGGTCCAAAATTGGAACATCCGCTTTCAGCCGGGACAGCCCGGCAATTACGGAGGGGAATTGGATATGCACCAGATAACACTGGCAATTCCGGACAATCTGTACAACCATGTTCACCGACTGGCCCGGGCAGCGAGCAAACCTGTGGAAAAGGTGCTGATGACAGCGATTCATACCTCTCTGCCCTCTCTGGACGGTCTGCCGGCAGATATGGTCAGATATCTGACCGACCTGGAAAACAGGGATACCGATGAACTCAGGGAAGTGCTTTCGGAAACAGTGCCCCGGGAACAGCAGAAAATGATGGAATCACTTCTGCACCGGAATCAGCTCGGCATCATCAGTCAAGCCGAAAACAGACAACTGACATCACTTCAGCAGGCCGCAGGCCGGGTGATGCTTCGCAAGGCCAGGGCGGACGTGCTGCTGCGTTTTCGGGGCAAGCGTCTCCCCACACTGGCGGAACTGCGTCGGCAGAGTTTCGGAGAATGACAAAATCTTACCTTTCAACTTCGCTCAGAGAGCAG
>JAOZLU010000581.1 GCA_029934695.1 Desulfobacterales bacterium
ACAGCCCGTCTCCCTCAGAACACACTCTTCGGCAGGGGAGGGAAATTCGGCAGGTCCGGGTTGCGGAACAGTCCGGGCGAAGTCGGAGGCAGAGCCTCCCCTGTATGTTACGAGGCGGAGCCTCGTGACGAGCCGGAAGAGAGCCTGACGGCAGTCACACTTCGCATGAGAATGCGGAGGGGAGATCATTGCCCTGAATATGAGTCATTCGTCAGGCTGAGGGGTGTGCGGGGTCGGGCCACAGCAAGTTGTTGATATTAAAAAAATTACCTGCTTGTTTTGGCTTAAAAAAGGGAACTTTTCGGGGCCGGAAAGGGCGATATGGGAAAAAGCTCAGAATCCTATAATGCTCTTTTTGATGCCAAAAAGTGCGATATAGGCCCTGAAAACGCCTGTTTTTGAGCCTTTTTCGTTTACTTTTCAATATCTTAGCTTGGTCCGACCCAATTGCCATCCCCCCAGTTATCCCCAATTATCACCCTAATCAAGGGGAATTTCGCGTGACCGCCATTCTATGGCCAGGTCAATTATTATTTATTCGACAGTAAATGGCCCTTTTATAAAAATTAGTTTAATATCAATAGATAAACATTATTGTTCATATTAAAAAATATGATGTATTATAAAAAATTGTACAACTGAACAACTTTTCTCTTGACAGTCACATTTTTTTAGGCTAAACATGGATTCAATATCAAGAACGGAAGATTTAACTGAATTCCCTGATGCCATGCCGTTTTTCAGAACGAAAGATGAACTGAGTTAATACTGAAAAATATTAGGCTGATCGAAATAAAAACTGCTGATGCAATAGCGGTTGTTGGGATTTCTGTAAAAAAAATGTTTATTCGGCAGGGAATGGCTTTTTATAAAAATTAGCTTTAATATCAACGGATAAATATTGTTGTTCATGTTGAAAAATATGACGTACTATAAAAAAATGTTCAACTGAACAACTTTTTTCTTGACAGTCACGTTTTTTTAGGCTAAAAGGTTTTTAATATGAAAAACGGGAGATTTTTAACTGACTTCAGGACAAATCAGATTCACATAAAGAAGGTTTGTCTCTGATACCCGCACTGTTTTTTCAGAACTTAAATGTGAAAGAGACTCTATAATTCCCTATTTAGTTTTGGGATATTCGGTGAAGATGATATGAATTTAATGCTGTAAGTACTGCCATAAGTTTTCAGGTATCCTATTTATAATAGAAAATCCTGAAAAACTTTTGGCAGAGTACTTAATTGCATAGTTGAGAAACACCTTAAGAACAACATGAACAAGGAAGGTTGAATTATGGCTAAGACTTACAAGGCACAAAAAAGCAGAGGTAAGGGCAAATTGGGTTGGTGTACAATTTTTCATCATCCACTTTTGAAGGATAGGGACGGCAAATCTGTTCGAGTTAGGAGGGGGCTTGGTACACGCGATGAAAATGAAACTGATCGTTTGTTAGAACAACTCAACAAATTGTTGAGTGATCGTTCTTATTGGACACCCTTGGGCAGAAAGCGTGCTATGAGAGAAATGATGGATAGCCGTGTCATTTCTATTTTCTATGACAAATTGAAAATAGAGGCGGATCCGTGGCAGGACAGAGATCGGATTATTCCTCTCCCTGGGCAGGAGGATGGCTATGCTAAAATCCAAGTTGTTGGTACAACAGGGGCAGGGAAGACGACATTTATTCGTCAGATACTCGGAACCGACCCGAGACGGGAACGTTTCCCATCAACTGCAACAGGAAGAACAACCACTTATGAAAGTGAGATAATCCTTAAAAAAGGTGATAAATTTCAAGCTGTGGTATCTTTTTTGCAGAAAGATATCGTCAGGTTTTATGTTGAAGAATGTATTATAGCTGCGTCCATGGAATGGATAGATAACCGTAAAACTAATTCATTAATTGATAAGTTCCTTGAACATAGTGATCAACGGTTTCGCCTTAAATATGTATTAGGAAATCTCCCTGATGAAGAAAAAAATTCCGTGGTTCTTGATGACTCCCCACCCGAATTAGAGGATGATTCTCCACCTAAATTAGAGGAAAGGAAGGGGGAACATTTAATTGATCAGCTAACTATCGAAGATAATGAACGTGAGAAGATGCGTGAGAATTTACGTAACTATGTAAAAGCTATCCAAACAGCAGCAGATAATCTTGTTGAGGAGGTCAATGAAATTCTTGGAGAACCAGCTTCTATGGGAGATGAAGATCGTGACGCATATCTGTCAATCATTGAAGATGAGTTGGTGAAGTCCGAGTATTTCAATAATCTTGTCGAAGTTATTATGAAGGATATCGAAGAAAAATTTCTCCGTTATGAGAATCCTGGCAGATTTGAGCGTAATGAAGCTAACTGGCCTATAACATGGTACTGTGAAACACCTATCAGAGACTCTTTCCTTAGTTTCCTGAGTCCTTTTACAAGTATTACAGCAACAAATTTTGGCCGTTTATTGACTCCGCTGGTTAATGGTCTTCGTGTGGTCGGGCCCTTTCAACCAAAATGGATGGATGAGATACCGAATATAGTCCTGATGGATACAGAAGGATTAGGGCATACTTGGGAGTCTGCTAATTCTTTACCTACGTCAATTACATGTCGTTTTGAAAAAGCCGATATTATTTTGTTAGTTGATAATGGGCAACAGACAATGTTAGCAGCTCCGCAGGCTGTTATTCGAAGTGTGACAGTCAGTGGTCATGATTCCAAACTCTCTATATTGTTTACTCATCTTGATCTGGTTAAGGGCCCGAATCTTCCTAATAATAGTGCCAAAACCCAGCATCTCCGGATGTCTCTGGAAAACGCTATGGATGGGATAGTCAGTGAACTCGGTGACCATGTTGCGAAACGCTTGAAACGTAACTTGGAAGAAAAAGTGTTCTATGTAGGGTATATTGACAAGGTTCTTCATGAAGGGGCCAAATTCACCCGCAAACAGCTTTTGAATCTTATGGGAGTTTTTACGGCGGGAAGCGTGGTTCCAGAAAGTTCCGGTACTGCAATTCCCTCTTACGACATGAGTACTTTAACCCCGGCGGTGGACAGGGCTACAAGATCATTTCATTCTCATTGGAAAAAAACTCTTACCGAGGAACACTGGACAAGGATTAAAGCTCTGTCTCGACGTTTTGCTCTTCAATGGAAAGATCATTACGATAATCTCCAACCAGTGAGTGATCTGATTCACTATATCCAGGAAGACGTACATAAATTCATTTTATCCCCAATAAAATGGGAGTCTGAGAACACCTCTGAAGAGTCGCGCCATGAGGTTGTAAGTATTATATCTCAAAATGTGTTTACAGCACTTCATCGATTAATTAAGGATAGACTATACTATATCCCCGTTTCTGACTGGTTTCTTGCATACTCTCAAAAGGGCATGGGTTCAACTCGTATTCGTGCGTCCGTAATTAAGGAGATATATAATAGGTCTGCTCCCTTGTTAAATGGAATGCCGCCTACAAGGACAGAGACTATGTTTCTTAATGAGATTAAGGATGTTGTTAAAAAATCTGCGAAATCTGCCGGAGCAAAAGTGAGAAACTAAAAGATCAATCATCGTTTCGATTGATTGATTTTACTGGATATACTCAAAATTAGCGTAAATCGCTTTGAAGGGACTGGCTCTGGCTCCGTTCAATGGGAAAAGAAGGTTGCGGAGAGTATGCTGAAAAGCCGGCATTATGCTGACTTTTCAAACAAATCCATACGATTTTCCCAGTAGATTCCATTGAACGGAATCAGTGCCGCTTTAAGCGAGACGATGATTAAAAAGGAGGTCAGAAAATGAAATTCACAAAACACGCAGAAGTAAGAAAACGTCAACGTGGATTTTCTGAATTCACATTGAAGGCCATAAAACGATATGGAAGATGTGAAAATGCCCCTGGAAATGCTATATAAAGATATTTCTCGGTAAAAGAGAATACCAAGAGATTATCGGACGTATTAAAAAAGATCTGCAATCACTGGACAAGGCTAAGGGCGGAACGATGATAATATCAGATGATAATGTGCTGACAGTGTATAAATAGAGACAGAAAATTCAATAGCATGATCTCCGTTTGAGCCACTTCACACGGCTTGTATTGGCAATTAATTCTCCAAGGTGTCCGCCGGATTAACCATTATTTTCGACTATCAAGTTTTCTCGTGAGTCATAAATTCTAAAAAGTTGGTTTTGCAAATTGGGTCGCTGCAAATTGGGTCGGACCAAATTAACCGACTGATATCAATTGGATTACCTGTTTATTTTGACTCAAAAAAGAGCCTATATCGCTCTTTTCGGGGCCAAAAAGGGCGATATGGAAAAAACTCGGAATCCCCACTCAGCACCGGAACAGTTTTCAAACACCTTCTAAC
>JAOZLU010000087.1:0-13624 GCA_029934695.1 Desulfobacterales bacterium
TTGATGTTTGATGTTTGATGTTTGATGTTTGATGTTTGATGTTTGATGCATCATTCCTCACCTTTCACGCTTTCTGTCAGTTTTTTGTAATATGAAGTGCTTCTGATGTTTTCCAGATTTTCATCTGTTTTGAGAACTTTCCAGTTTTCATATCCCTGTTCAACGGCTTTTTTAAGCCACTCAACAGATGTTTCTGTCTTTTTCTGCCTTGCAAAGATGCACGCGATGCTGTAGGACACGTCAGAATTGTCCGGCTGAAGCTTTGCCATTTTCTTCAACAGGGACAGGGCATTGTCATACTCTCCCCGGACCGCATGCATGACTGCCAGACTGTTCAGCACACGGGCTGATTCGGGCTGAACTGACAATGCTTTCTGATACTGGGCTATTGCCTCATTCACCTGCCCGTGCCTTCTGTGCAGATTTCCCAGTTCATAAAGCAGGTCAGGATTTCCCGGGTCAAGTCTGATTTTTTCCCGGATATCTGTAACCGCCTTGTTCATCTTTTCAAGAACCCTGTATGCTCTTTTAAGATTGCCGTCAGCTTCGGCATAGTCAGGATCCTTTTCCAATGCTTTCTGAAAATGGGCAACAGCCTCCTCAAGCTCTCCGCTGTCAAGAAGTGCAACTCCGAGGTTGTTATGAATTCCCGGATCATCGGGAGCCATGGCCAATGCCTTGTAATAATATCGGATGGCTTCAGTTCTCTTCCCCTGAAGCGTCAATGTCACCCCCATGTTGTAGTATGTTTCCGCATAACCGGGGTCTGAACGCAATGCTTCGGAATAATGCCGGATGGCCTCATCTGTCTTACCCTGCTTTGCCAAGTCAGTCGCTATACTGTTGTGGATACTGGCTAGAATATTGTGTATATCCGCCTGATCAGGCTTTATTTGCAAAGCTTTCTGTAAATGAATGACAGCCTCATCGTATTTTTGTAATTTGGCGAGAACAAACCCCAAGTTTTTATGCGCCAAAATATTATCAGGTTCCAATTGCAATGCCCCGGAATAATGTCTGATGGCCTGGGTCATCCTGTCCTGCCTTGCCAGAGCAAGCCCCATATTGATATGAGCTGGCGCATAACCGGGATTTATCTGCAAAACCCTGGCCCAGTGGGTGGCAGCTTCTTCTGTTCTGCCCTGTTTCATCAGAACAATTCCCAGATTATTGTGTGCTTCCAAATTATCAGGGTCTGTCTGCAATGCCTCTCTGTAATGATGTATCGCTTCATCGGAATGTCCCCGATTGTCCATTGCCATACCCAGATGGGTGCGGGCTATGGGGTTGTCATAAGTCACATCAAGCGTATGTTGGAAGAGTGTCATGTTATTTTTCCAATATTGCACCTGATGCCATGAAGCTGCCATAAGGATCAGCAGAAGGGCCAAGACTAAAAGGTTCCCTTCGACAAGCTCAGGGACCGGGGCCTTGGTCCTTAACCTTTTACCCTTTACCCTTAACCCTTTACCCTTAATCCTTATTTCAGGGATTCCCCAGGCAATCATGACAAAAATACCGATAAGTGGGATGTATGCCCATCGGTCTGCCATGGCCGGCCACAGGCCCGCCTGCACTATCCCGCTGACCGGCACAAGAGTTCCGAGGTACCACAGCCATCCTGTCACAAGACAAGGCATCCGCCCTGACATCCGAATGATCAGAACAGACGCAGACACAAGAAACATGCCTGCTCCCACTGTCTGCCATATCGGCAGAGACCCGGGATACGGATAATAAATTGCCAGATTCTGAGGCCAGATCATCTTCCACAAATAATCCGTGTATGAGACCAGAGCATTTGCGAAACGGATATCCATTGGCACTATCCGCTCAGATTCCATTCCGCCATAGAGTTTAAGCGATAAAAGAGCCAGAAAGACCGAGGCGGCCGAAAGCGCGAACAGGGGAATTTTTTCAGTTATCAGTTTCAGGCTTCCCGGTTTCCCGCTTCCGGTTTCCAGTTTCCAGTTATGATATCGGTTCAGAGGCCAATAGTCAAGCAAAAGAAGTACACAGGGCAGGGTGACAAGCATGGGCTTGATCATAAGGCCGGCCAGAAATGAAAAAAACACTGCCGCGTATCTGAGAAAACCCGGTTTTTCTGTGTAACAAACATAAGCCAGCATGGTCAGCATCCAGAAAAAGGTGCTCAGCACATTCTTCCGCTCCGATATCCAGGCCACCGAATCCACATTAAGGGGATGCAGGGCAAACAGCGCGGCTACAAAGGCGCTCTTCCACAGTTCCCCTGTCATCCGTCTGAACACCAGAAAAAGCAGAATGCTGTTTGCAATGTGAATCATCACACTGGTCAGATGGTGCATCCCCGCGTTTAAGCCGTAAAGATGGCAGTCAAGCATATGGGAGAGCCATGTCAGCGGCTGCCAGTACGCCCCTCTTTTATCTGCAAGATCAAAAGCCCAGGTGATGCTTTCCAAGGTCAGACCGGCCCTTATATGGCGATTCTCCGTGACATACATCGGATCATCCAGGCTGATGAATCCATAATGCAGTACCTGCCAATAGACAATAAGGACAGATAAGGCAAGAAACAGACAAACTGCAAAATCCGGGCTTATTTTGAATTGATGGGCTTGTTTCAATATATTTTTCCTTGATGTAGGGGGTTTCAGGTTTTAAGTCAGGGTAAAAAAGCTGAAACCTGCTGAACTGACAATATTTTTTTCAGATTGTTGTATGCATCGGCATAGTCAGGTTTTATTCGCAGAGCCTCCTGAAGATGAAAAATTGCTTCGTCAACCTTTCCTTTGCGGAACAGAGCTATACTGAGATTGTTGAGTGCTTCTGTACTGTCAGGTTTTATTCGCAGGGCTTCCTGAAGATGGAAAATTGCTTCGTCAACCTTTCCTTTTTGAAACAGGATTACTCCCAAGTTGATGTGCGGTTCAAAATAATCGGGCTTTAAGCCCAAGGCACTGGAGTAATGTTTGGCAGCCTCATCTGTCCTGCCCTGCTTTTCCAAAGCAACTGCCATGTTGTTGTGAGTCTTTGCCAGACTGGGATTTATACGCAGGGCCTCAGAATAATGCCATAAGGCTTGGTCCGGCCTGTTCGCTTCCTCCAAAGCGGTTCCTATATTGTTATGCGCTTTTGCAAAAGCGGGTTTTATGTGCAACGCTTGGGTATAGTGTTCAATTGCCTCAGTTGTTCTGCCCTGACCTTGCAAAAACAAGCCCAGATTGTGATGCGCCACATAATTGTCATCAGTGACATCAAGAGCATGCTCAAAAAGGAGGATGCTGCTGCCCCAATATTGCACTTGCACATAAGTGACCGCCATGAGTGCCGGAATAATGAACGCTGCCACTGCCGTCAGAAACAACTTCCGATAACGCCACCCTGCCAAAAGTTCGGGAACTCCCCAGGCGATGATGATAAAAATGCCGATGAACGGTATGTATGTGTAGCGGTCGGCCATGGACTGCAATCCCACCTGAACCAGTCCGATGACAGGCAAAAGCGTCACCACATACCACAGCCATCCTACGGCAAGCCAGGGATATGGTTTCATCATTCTGATTGCCAGCAGGGTTATCAGAACAAGCAGCAGGCAGGCCCCTGCAATCTGCCATGCCGGCAACATTCCGGGGTGAGGGTAGAAAAATGCCAGGTCCGAAGGCCAGATCATCTTTCCTATATAACTGATGTATGAAACCGTGGCATTCGCAATTCTGACGCTGAACGGATATGCCTCCAGCGACTTGACAGCCCCCCCGCTTTGCTGAACAATAAAGGTGACAATGCCTGATGCGGCAGCAAGGGCAAACAGAGGAAGTTTTTCAGCTGTCACTTTCCTCTTTCCTCTTTCCTCTTTCCACCGATTCAGGGGCCAGTAATCCAAAAGCAGCAATACAATCGGGAGTGTCACAAGCATTGGCTTGCTCATAAGCCCCAGCATAAAAAACAGGAACATTGTCAGATATCTGCGGATGTCCGGCTGTTCAACATATCGGATATAACTCAGCATTGTCAGCATCCAGAAAAAGGTGCTGAGAACATCTTTACGCTCTGACACCCACGCCACCGATTCCACATGAAGCGGGTGGAGTGCAAACAGGGCGGCAACAAATCCGGAATGCAGAGGGGCGGAGGTAAGAAGACAGAGGACAAGGAAGAGCAACAGGGTATTTGCGATGTGGAAGAACAGATTGGTCATAAGCATCTGCCCCGGATTCATTCCGTAAAGTTCGATATCCAGCATAAGTGACAGCCATGTTAAAGGATGCCAATTGTCTGCGTGTGCAGCAGTAAATGCCCATAAGATGCTGTCTGATGTCAGTCCGGCCTGTACTTGCGGATTTTTGGTGATGTATGCATCATCATCAAACGCGACAAAATCATGATTGCCCACCTGCCAATATACAGCACAGGTGGTGATCACGAGAAACAGGGCGATCAGGAACTCTGTGCGTATGCTGAAGAGGGGTTGGCTATGATGAGCCTCTTTTTTCCAGTTGGAATAATCCATATCCGCTTTTTGAAAACAGAAGTTTTAAATGGGTTTTAAGAAATATTGAAAGTCTGTTTCTGGTCTTGTCATCAAAGTTGCTGCCCACCCATTCATCAAAGAGGTCGTATCGGACCAGAAGGTGGGTGATCTTTTTTTTATTGATCAGGCTGGATGCAATTTTTCCGGGCGTGTCTGCCTCCTTTATGGTTTTCAGCAGCCAGCCGATGTCAAACACCATTTCCCTGTCACTGTAATACCGGCGGTCTCCGAGAAAAATACCTGATATTTTGCTGTCTTCAGGGAGGTTCTTGTTGGCAAACACAAAAACAGGATATTCACCGCGATATTTTTCAATATACTCATCTCTCCCTGTTCTGCCTGTGATATAACTGACCGGGTCCACATACCTGAACTGTTCCATAATATAAACCCCGTTCAGGCAGATCATGGAAAATGCAATAACAGACACAATACCTGCGCTCAGAGATTCGGGGATTTTTAATTCTTTGCAAAGTCCGCCTATTTCATGCAGGCCGAATACGGCCAATATGACAAGCAGCGGGATGATAACGGCAATATATCTTAATTGGCACATATTTGTTGTGAATAACACAAAAAACAGGATCAGTAACGAAAAAACGATAAAAAAAAATTTTTCGGTTTTTAAGCCGGAAGTGTTTTTTTTGTAATGATAAAATGCAAAACACGGTAAAAAAAACAGAAAAGGGCTGAGTTTCCCGTCAAAATACCGGGGATTTCCATCCTGACCCTGAAAAAATATTCTTATGGGTAACAGTGCTATCTGCCACCAGGGTTCCTCCTGGATGACGCTTCTCATCTCAAAATTCATGATTGTCAGTATGGAATAGGCCGGGGCAGATTCTTCAGGATTGAACCAGTGATCATAAAGGGGGTAAATTGGGTTGTCTGTCCACAGATAATCCCTTATCATCCATGGCGAAAAAATCAGAAGCGCTGCCAGCATGAAAACCGCTCCGTATCCTGCGGCTCTGAACTGGTTCCGGGTTTCCCCTGGTGTTGTTCTCAGATAAACAAGGGGCACGGACAGAAAGAGCAGCAACAATACCATCAGTCCGTTGTATTTGGTTCCCAGGGCAAGACCGCACCATAATGCCGATATGATCAGATATTTCAGTCTGAATTTGTTTTCAGTCCATTTTAAAAGATAAAAGACTGAAGCTGTTGAAAAGAACACAAGCCCCAGATCCACATAAGCCGTGATTGAAAGTTTTACGATCAGGGGGATGGAAAGAAAGAAAAGAACGCCCAAAAGTGCGTACAGATCATCCAGCCGTTTTTTCAAATAGATGAATATGAGCCATGCCGTTGCCAGGGCAAAGGCAAAGTGGATGAATTTCGGAATAATGTCATTACCAAAATAAAGGGGTATTGTGTATAAGAGGTGCAGGTTCAGGGGAAAATAAGAAAATACCAGAGAAGGTATTTCATAAATTCCGCCATGCTCAATATAAAGTTTGGGCAATGCAAGATGATAGACAAGCGCGTCCCTGCTTACCGGGGGCACACAGGAGAGGGTGATTATGCAGGCTGTCAGGGCGAATAAAAGCACGATAAGAGCAGCTTTGACACAGTGTTCCGCTGGGAAATTTTTTTTATACATACGATTTTTGGCCTTTTCTGATGTTACTGTCAATAGTAACAGTTATTTCTTCTATCCTCATTATTTCTATTTCCTCTCCTGACATTTTACTCAATGCCTAACGTGAAAGATAAGTAATTGCGGGGGCTTCGGTGAATTCTTTCAGCCTCGCCGTCCGTTCCTGGCAACATCGCCGGCTGCCTTAATATCCGTGACGACACTGTGGCATGGTCATCAGGAGATCGCCTCTTTCCTGCGGCCTGCATGGATTCCTTCCAATGTCAGGGCAAAGTCTCTCTGCAACTTTCCGAACAGGCATTCCTGACCTGCCGGTAACAACATCGAATTTCATGGGTTTAATGATTTTATTCATAAAAACTTGAAGTATCAATTCTCAGATGAACCATGTCAGTAATCTCATGTTTTTCATTAAGAATAAGTTCAAATTCAAACGGATATGAATCTGAAAATGTGTTTCCTGCATCATTGCGGCAATCCGAATCGGCCTCCCAGCTCAGTTTCGCTTCTATTGTTCCGATGCCTTTTACTTCAATTGCATTTTTTCGGACAGTAATATCAGAAATGAAAACATCGGAAACTTCCTCTATCTGAGTATGGGTCGGAAGAGAGTCTGATTCACCTGGAAAATCGTTAATCAGTGCTGTGAGAAGTTTTTTCTCAAAATCTTCTATTTCAATACTCTTTTCTTTTGGCGGCATTACCCAGACAAGGTTGAATTTACCGCCTAATTCATGAACTACATAACTCCGAAGCTGTTTCACCCGACTTGATTTTTTTGCATCCCAGGGGCCATTTTTGAATTCAGTGACAATCAGCTCATTTTCCCGTTTTGCTATCAGGCCGGCTTTATAGCTTTCTATTTCTTTTTCTCTTTCAACAGCGTAACCCTCGTTCTTATATTTTTCCTCGATTTCTTCTGCTGCCGCCAAAAGCCAATGTTTATTCACAAGTTCCTGTCGAATTTTCATAAAAGAGTCCTTTCTCCGAAAAATATCATATCATTGCGAAGTCTGCCCAGCTCAATGTACAGAATATGATTTTCAGAACCGACCATATCCAAAA
The DNA here is from genome assembly GCA_029934695.1 of Desulfobacterales bacterium. Taxonomy (GTDB): domain Bacteria; phylum Desulfobacterota; class Desulfobacteria; order Desulfobacterales; family 4be13; genus JAOZLU01. The sequence continues at coordinate 7,179 of JAOZLU010000087.1, forward strand.
AACTGTTCGCAACATTGTCCGGTATCAATGAGAGGTCAAACAGCTCCATGTCCGTTTCCCTCAAATCAATAATCCCGGCATGGCGAAGTTTAATTACAGAATCATCTTCATACGCCAAACCTTCCAGCGCATCCCAGACCGGTTTGCTCAGATTGTCTGCATCAAGCTGTGTGTTTTCTCTGTGAAAATAATATACTTTGCCATATAAAGGAGATGTTTCAAACTCGTCAGAATTGCAGTATTCATTATATGCATCCCTTAAATATTCCTGATATTTGGATTTTGTGCTGGATTGTACGGATTTTGGTTTTCTTTTAAAAAGAAACGCTTTCGTTTTAATTTTTAAAAAGCCCTTTCAAATAGTAACTGACTGCATAATATCTCAAATGACTGACCAAGGCGGTTCATTCCGGCTGATTATATAACGCTTTCAGGGGAGGCTCCTATTTGTGCCCCTTTGTGCCATATGCATCAAGCTAAGATTGCCGGACGGGGTTTGCAACCCCGTCCGGCACTTTGCAGACTACTCCATCTGCCCATAAAGCATCTGGCTGCATTTTGATGAAATCATTGTTTCTCCTCTGTGATAACTTCCCAATATCCACGGGTCCCGCCAATGCGTTTCAGCACGCCTTTTTTCTTCAGCGTATTCAAGTGTTTTGAAACGGCAGATTGGTTAATGGCAAGTTTATCGGCCATTGCTCGGTAACTCATGGCCGGATTATTCTGTATGATGGAAAGAATCTCTTTTTGGCGCTGGGTCAGTTCAATTGCACCACCTATTGCACCACCTGTTGCACCACCTTTCTTCGTGACCTCCAGCTTTACTACCTCTTCCAGTGCCAGAGCTTCGGCAGAAATGGGAAACGACGTGCGGATAAAATGGCTTGAAAAGGTGTAGCTTTCACGGGGATAGGCTTTCAGAATGCGGGGCATGCCTGAACCAAGGTATTCCACCAACTCCAAATCCTTGAATACGCGCATAAGTGCTTTGTTGCGCGGGATGGAATAGCCAGCAAAAAAGTTTTCCTGCTCCTCTCCGGGATGTATGGAAGCCGCGGAGGTGATTTCCAGCCGATCAGTGAAGAGTTCAAACTTCGGGACTAATTCGGTGGCATAGTCATTGTGGATGATGGCGTTGATGACCGCCTCACGGAGAGCAACAGGGTTCCAGTATGGGCGGTTGATCCGCTCGCGGGGAGTAATTTGGTTGATCACCCGGTTTTCAACAGCCTCCAACCGATCCAAAACCAGCTTGCAAGTTTTAATTAGACAGCAGAAGCCGTAGTCCTTGCTCTCCGCAAGCTCCACCCGGTCGGTTCCGGCATATTTAGCCACCTGCACGGAGTTGCCGTTCTGATCGGCCAGCAGATAGGCAGTATAGTTGTAAACGCCCTCTTCCGTCAGCAACTCCAGGTTGGCAGCAAATTTATCGTTCAGAGTCAGTCCGACTTCCTGATAATATATACTGAGCTGTTCAAAGCTCAGATCCTGTCGAATTGAACGAATGCGTGAAAGCGAGTTGCGTGTCCGTTTGGAAAACAACTCCTCAATCATTCGTGCAGGCATTGGTTCGCAGGCACTGCCAATACGGATAAAACAGCCTTTTTCTGACATGCCATATTTACGCAGGTGGTAGGGTTTTTCTGATCCGCTGGCAACTATAATTTTAATCAGCTCCTTGTTGTCACGGGTTTGATGAATCACATCAAACAGACCGAGTGCTGAAGGTTGAATATTATTCTTTAAACGATCTTTTATGGCAAGTTGCACCGCATCCACGTTGGAAAGGCCAGATGCGCTCCCATCGTCATTAACTCCGAGATAGATGATGCCGCCGTCGTGATAGTTCAGAAAAGCAACCACCTCTTTTTCCAGCGAATCAGTAAGCTGTTGTTTATACTCAATGCGGTTGGATTCAGTCATGTTTCTCTCCAAAACCCAACATATCCAAATTCTTCCGAATCGCCTCATCCAGCTTTGCAGACTCCTTGGTGTAAAACGCCACCATATCGGTGTATTGCTCCTTACCTTCCGCCATCAGCTCCGTCCGACGCTCCTCAAACTTGTCTGAAACAAACTTGAGGAAGATCAGACTCAGCACAACGTGCTTGTATTCAGAAGACTCGACGCTGCCCCGCAGACGGTTGGCGGAATCCCACAGGGACTCTTCAAAGCTTTTATTGTTTTTCGGTGCTGCTTTTTTCCTGGCCATTATCAATCCTTAAATTACAAACTTTAGTTTGAAGGGCCAACTCTTAGTTGAGCGGCAGCCCGCTGACGCACAATCCCACTTCACACGGACACCTTCCGATCTGTGACCCGGGCTGTTCCTCCAACGCCGGTTATATTAAGCCCATATATGGAAAAAACATCCTTTCTCCCTGCCGAAGGCTTAATTTAACCAGTTGTTATACGATTTTAAGACTTTTTTAATATTCTCATGTATTCATAACGGATTCAGGGGAGCCTGCAATTTTCAGCATGTCACGCCGATATCCCACACAGAGGCACAGAGGGCACAGAGAAAAAAACACTGATTATGACGGATGCGGGGAGGGTGCGGCCTGCTGAAACCACCGGGCCGGACACCGGCAGTTCTGTCCGGGCTTTCCGGTCCGGAAGCCGGGCATGAATGCGTCCGCCTTTTTCTCCGTGTTCTCTGTGTCTCTGTGTGAGATACCGCTCTGAAATCGGAGCCTCCCCTGAATCCATTATAATCAGTACTTTAACCGATACTGCTGTGTTTGCAACAAGAAGGTGGTCATCATTGCTGATTGTTGCTGAGGTCCACTTAAAGCTTTAAGTACTCAGAAAAAACGTATTACCCCAAAAATCTCGCAAAGTCGCAAAGAAAGGCTCTGTGGCCAGTTTCCCCTGCTTTTCCTTTGCGCCTCTGCGTCTTTGCGTGAGATATAAAATAATGGGGGAATGCGTTTTTTCCGAGTCCCTTACATCCTTGATAGGGTGTATGGACTGCTGAAGGCATGATTTCCTCTTATGATTTTGGAGCGACTTCATTAAGGATTCTCTGTTTCGCCAAAGCACAATATTCTTTTGAAATGTCATAACCAACATAATAACGGTTGTTGTTTGCTGCGGCCACACATGTGGAACCAGACCCTGCAAATGGATCTAATACCACATCATCAATGTATGAATACAGTCTGACAACTTTATCTGCCAATGCAACAGGAAAAGGTGCAGGATGACCCACTTTTTTTGCTGACTCAGGTGGTATTTCCCAGACAGACAAAGTTGATTCCATAAATTCTTTCCGTCCTATATCCGACTCACCTTTGTCCGGTCTTGAAAAATCCTGCTTGGCAAATACTAACAGGTATTCATGAATATCGCGCAGTCGGGGCGATTTTGCACTCATCCAACTTCCCCATGCACAACTTCCGTTTGCTCCTTTTGCTTTCTGCCAAATAATTTCTCCCATAGGCAGGAAGTCCAAATCCATATGGATATCGTAATAAAACGTATGCATGGGAATATAAGGTTTGCGCCCTAAATTGGCGATGTTGATAACATATCGCCCTCCGGGACGGAGAACCCGATAAACGTCTTTTCCAACATCTCGAATAAGTTTAAGGTATTCCCTCAGTCCCATATCATCGTCGTATTCTTTTCCAACATTATATGGCGGTGATGTAAATGCTAAGGCAACACTGTTTTCAGGCACCTTTTCCATATTCGTGGAAGAAGCACAATAAATTTTACTGACCCAATCTTCTGGCAAGGGTATTTCAATTTCTGACATTTCCTTTTTAGGCGTAGGTTTCACAAAAATTCCGTCATACAGGCTTCTTTTATAAAAAGCAGACGAATCATGCGACTCTCTTTTCCCTACACCATAAGATGATGTTTCGGTTTTCTTCATAAGATATCCAATAATTTTCTCTCTTAATTCAATTTCCCCCATTATAGAGCTTTTAAGAAAATGTCTGTCACGCCGGAGTGCAGTTTGGCATTAAGAAAATGTCTGTCACTCCGGCCAATCTTTTTGAAAAATGTGACTGTCTCTTGATCCCATGAACACACCTCCGGCGTGTCAGCTACCTGCCTGAAGCGAGAAACTCCTGATTTTGCATTGTCCCGCTTCAGACAGGCAACTCATCTGTGAAATCACTCATATTCTACACTTTGGAAAAAATCTTATCTGCCATTTCAAGTCGGTATATAATCCTGTTCCGGCTGTCGGCACCTCTGCCCGAAAGCCTTTTTATCTCTTTATCTGCTTTGATCTCTTCGTTAATCTTCCTCATAATTTTCTGATGAGAGATATTTGAATATTTTCCAATATGCTCTGCCATGCCGATCATTATCATATCATACAGGCCGGTTGCAAAATGTTTTTGAGGACTGCAAAAAATTTCGCTGCCAAGCGGCTTGAGAACAGAGACAGTTTTTAAAAAAATATCCTCAATAATGTTATAGCTGAAGTTTGAATCTTCAACAGCATTTTTCATGAAATAAGTCATATGCTGATCAATACTGCTTTTAACATTGGAAAGATTCCTGTACAGAGATGCAAACCTGAGTACAAGTTCTTCCAGATATAACTCTTCACGTTGTTTTCGGGTTGGCGAAATCAGCCGGTCAAATTCCGGATTATCAGCAAGCTTTTTCAAAAATTCATTGAATTTGGAAGATATCCCTCTGTAAATACAATTCCTGATTTCCTGACTGGTAAGAGGAGAACCTCCTGTGTTCAGACGGTTAAAAAGTTCAAACCTCATATCATACTGGCTGTTCCACCTGATTATTTCTATCCTGCATGTTGACCTCTTAATGTTAAGCTGAAACTTCAGTGGCAGGTCTTTGCAGGAATAATTTTCCAGAGTCCGAATAATATCTCCTTCCTGAAGTGTCCAGTTATTTCTTTCGGGAAGTGTTTTTAAGACCCCGAAAAACGAAAGTACTGCGGATAATCTTTGCAGGCCGTCCACCAATTCCCATCTGCCTTTCTTGTCTTCTGCGACAAAAATCGGAGGTATCGGGATTCCCAGAAGGATACTTTCTATAAATCTTGACTGCTGATATTCTGACCACCTGAACAGCCTCTGAAAATCGGGATCAATTATGACCTCATTTCTTTCATACATGCTGATTATCTCACCGAATGACATATCAAGTCTGTCGGTGGATAAATTGTTTCTCGTTTCTTCAATCTCATGCCCGAGATCTTCAGGATCGGCTAATTTGAATTCCATATTATACCTCATCATAAGTCATAACAAGTTGTTATACGATTTCTTCCAGCCCACCACACAGTTGACCAGCTTCCAGATAGCACTCAATTTGCAATGTTATCCGAAAATATTCCGTCATTTGGTGAGGAAAGCAGACACCTGACCTCTAATTTATTCTGTAAATTCCATAATCCTCGGAAACCATAGAACCGCATCCGGAATAAACTGATTTTAGTCGCAAAATTATCTGACATCCTGCGGATCAGAATTTCTTCCAAGGAAAGCAATATGAAATATTTCTGCCGGAATTTTATAGAAAAACCCTGTAATCAACATTCAGAATTTCACCGAGTCTCTCAGCAGTTTTTTTACCAACAGGTCTTTTCCCGTTCTCCATTTCGGAAATATGCCTTTGCGGAATACCGGTTTTTTTGGCAAGCTCTCTTTGTGTCAGACTTTCTTTATAGCGGGAACCGGCAAGACACTCCCCCGCTTCATTGTTCTCATCATGTTCCGGAAAAGCCTCACGCCAGGGGATTGAATCGGATGTGTCGGAATATCCAAATTTTTTTACCCCCCTGATAACCTTTTCCCTGTTTGCGGCAGGACCAGTTATGGTAATCTGTATTAATTTTTCAGTACGGGGCTTTTTCGTGTGTTCCAACATAGGAAACCTCCACAAGTTTTATTTCTTTGTCAGTCACATCCCATACTGCAATATATGTGGGACGGCCTTTCTTCAAATGACAATGGTGGCGACCTCCGGGTAAAGGACTGTAATTGGGCCAGTTACCTCTTGTCGGGCCGCTGATTTCAATCTCTTTTATCAGAATTTTCAGGCCGTTCCGAACATTTTTCAGCAATTTGACAATATTTTTCAGCACCTTTTTCCTGATGCTCACTGTCCATTTCATATCTGATAAATGATACTATTTTTCAGCATTTGTCAAGTATGTTATGACAAAGTCCCTGTCAAGGTCAGTTACCGGACATGCGCCCGCAGCCCCGGACGTGAGGGTTTCCGTTGCCGGCTGCATGATTCCTGCCGGCGTTTCGTGCGGAGTGTCCGACGATGTGTCTGTCCTGACGCACAACAGTCTGGATTTAACTTGACACATCAACTGAAGGGTTAGCTGGCTCTTTCCCTGACTTCTCTCACACAGCTCACAATTTCATCACGGGTGAGTCCCAGACATTTCCGATTTCAGGACGTATGCTTTCAGGGCATACAAAATCGTAACCGTCTAT
>JAOZLU010000087.1:13724-16969 GCA_029934695.1 Desulfobacterales bacterium
CATTTCCGATTTCAGGACGTATGCTTTCAGGGCATACAAAATCGTAACCGTCTATTACATCAACAACAGACTTCCTTTCCTCATCGCTTACAATAAGCGCAATTACCACAGAGGTATCCAATATGACTTTCATATTTCACAATAATTTGAAATTACAGTTATTTTTAGGTGGCTATGGTCGAGCCAGTTGAAAAAACAATCAGAAGCGTTTTCAGGGGCCATATCGCACTTTTCATCATAAAAACGGGCATTATGGGATTCTGTCTCCTCACGAAGCTGAAGAGCTTTTTCCTCCCATATCGCTCTTTTTGGCTCCGAAAATATAATTATAGGCACAATTCAAAGCCAAAATAAACAGGTAATTTATTAATATTAAGCATTTAGGACGGTCCGATCTCAATACCTCGATCAAAGCACTAAATATCTATAGCTTGCTAAAATTAAACGAAATTGATTCGTTGGAATAATTGTCTCAAACGATCTTTATAGTTTTGGTCAAAATTTTGACTCCTCATCTGGTAGGCAATAAATGGAAATTTTTCTTTGAGAATATTTAAACTTAAATTGTCAGAGGAATATTCTTTTATTGCCTGAATTCTTTCAGTTACATAATCATTGTCACTGTTAAGGCGCAAACGGTCAATAGTATCAATGATATTTTGTTTAAGTCTGATATCAGTGATATGAGGTGACGGCTTGATTAAAAAAGATGTAAAGTCGAGATGAAACCAGTCATTTGACACTGAACACGGATCAAGCACATCCTGAAAAGCAGATTTATAGTTGTTCAGTCTTGAACGGCAAAGCCTGAAATTTGACCATTCATAAGCGAGTTGGGCATCAGATGTTTTGGGTATGAAATGATCAATGGAGGTATGATCCAAGGCATCTGCCTGCTGTCGGCGTGGTGTCCATGACGCACAATACAAACAAATACCATTATGCTCATTGTATAGATAATCATGTATTCTGGACCAATATCTGTGGTTTCTCCAATCTCTTCTTGTCGGATTGGGAGTATTTCTCAGAAAGGCTTTACCTGGTCTCTTTACCTCAGATTCATAGTTTGCAGGAGGAGAAGGCATATCTGTTTGTATCATATTTCAACCCCAAACTGTTCCGCATAGATTATCCATCGAATCCAAAAAGGATCTTCCGCAGACAATAATCTTTTCAGTTGATCTGACAACTCTTCGACTTCCTCTTTACTGACCGAATCTGATTGTTGAAGGGATATGGCTTTCTGAATGACGTCACTTCTTTTTTCATTTCCTGGGAATTGTACTCCAAAAAAATCAGAGGAAAGCCATGAATCAACTGTTCCTCTTACTTCAAAATTCATTTGATTGAATTGGACGTTACCAGACATAGTGAAATCCAGATGAAAAATTTTATCTTTTTCCGGATCAAAAACTGTCTCGCCTGAAGCCACTACAAGTGGAGAATGTGTCGCTACAATCAACTGCAAAGACAATTCAGAATGAAGGTGCTCTGATATTTCCAAAAGAGCAGGAATAATTTTTCGTTGCCATTTCGGATGAAGATGAGCTTCTGCCTCATCCAACAATATGACCATCTGCCGTTCTTCTTTTCTGTCGTACTGTTTTGCCTGAATTTTATGTTCTTCCCATGCCCATACAATAAGATAAGCAAGGGTTACGATTCTTTTTATACCGGCAGATTCAAAAAGAATGGGAACTGAGCCATATGGATGAATCAGCGTTGGAATTTCCCTGGCTTCTCCTAAAATGCGAGCAGGTTCTCCGATTTTGAAAGGTCCCAGATCAGGTGGGGAAAGATTTTGTAACACCTTTTCAAAAGTGTCAAATACAGTATGTTTATCCTTTCTCTCTTGCCAACGTACCCAATCTCTTAACAATCCTTCAATTTGTCTTTCTTTCCCATTCCATACTTCTTCTCTTGAAAAAACAATACTTGGTGTGAAATCAGCACTATGTTTACGAGATAATACTCGGTTAATTGGATCCCAGACAGCAAAAGAGCCATCCACTCTGGCATAAATTACAAGCCCTGATATTGACAATACTTTTTCAGGTTTCTCCCATGTCAAAGAACTGTTTGAGAACTTGACTGTCAATGGTTTAGTTTGTGAACCATCGGAAATTGAAAACTTTATTTTCGGAGTTTTACTCTGGCTGATTTTAAAGGGTTCTGCCGGACGTTCTGCCCAATTCTGAGTCAATGCCCACCATGATAAGTCCAGCAAAAAAGTTTTCCCAAGGCCATTGTCTCCGGTAATAATATTTAACCGTTGAGCCGGTTCAAAAATCAGCGGGTCAACAGGTCCCACCCCTTCAGCTTCCAAATAGCTTAGAATTCCACTTTGTGACGGCGGAACATCCGGGGGAATTTCATAAGGTTCGGTAATCTGATACCATTTTACTTTTACTGGTTGGAAAGTATTTTTTTCAGAAATGTCAGATATTATGTCATAATCAAACAGTTTTTCTGTTTCAGCATCCGTAATATGATAATCTTGAATGAAATTTTCCACTATATCTTTGCGTGAGATATTATCTCGCCATGATTCATATTTGTAAAACCAGACTGCTATATGAAATAATGACAATCTTTGATTTTTTGGTAAAAATTTTTCAAGTTCCTGAACATAATTTTCTGAAAATCCCCATGTATTATCATTTCGATCATGTAAAAAAATATCTTTACAAGTTCCTGTATCAGCTCTTTGCAGCCCTTTGCTTGCATAATCAGGATCAAGCCAGTCTTTAGCTTTTGGGCCTTTTTGTCTGAATATTCGCAGTAAATAGTCTGACTTTGGATTTACTCTGTATTTTTCTCTCAGAAATTCATAATTAGCAGAATCTAATGAGAAACGAATCTTTTTCCCTATCGGTACCTGAGCTTTTTTCAAGACAAAAAAAGTAGATGAAAAAACAGCATGATGTGAGCTAAGTTTTTTAATAGCTTCCTGAATTTGATCTGATGTAAAATATTTCATAGTTTCTATGCCATTTCTGAAAGAGTTTTTTTTATAAAAACGCAAAACTCAGCGTTTAATTCAACACCAACTGTATTGAAGCCTTTTAGTAATGAGACTTTTAATGTAGTACCACTTCCACAAAACGGATAAAATGTGCCAGCAAAATTGGGTTTTAAGATCACCAATAATTTGGCATCGCGATAAATGTTTACCTGAAGATGTATGGAGAATTCCGGCAAGACCTAAAAATGGCAGACTGAATACAGCTCCGTTTCCAGATGAA
>JAOZLU010000582.1 GCA_029934695.1 Desulfobacterales bacterium
GTCAAAAACAAGATCGCTTTCGATCAGCAGAAACGGATCGTTGACAATTTCACGGGCCATCCAGAGTGAATAGATGTTATTGGTCGTCTTATAAAGAGGGCTGAAAACATAATCAATCGTCATGTCCCCTCCCTGATTTTTCAGAAACTCCCGGATCCGGTTTTCCATATGCCCTGTGACCACAATCAGGCGTTTGAAACCATGCTGGTTCAGGCAGGAGACCAGCCGTTCAAGTATGGAAACCCCGTTGACCAGTGTGAGGCATTTAGGCATCTTCCGTGTCAGAGGATGCAGGCGGGATCCTGTACCGGCTGCAAGGAGTAATGCTGTGGTTACAGCTCCATTCTTATCATAGGTATTGTTCAAAATCATATCCTTTTCTTAGTTGTTCCGAGCCATTAAAAAATTAATGGTTCGGACATTTTCCATTATGAAACCTGACTTCCCTGTAAACAGCCATGACCTGACGATCACAGTCGAAGCATGAAAAAAGGCTATGTTTCTCAGCATTTAAAACCTGAAATCTAAAACCTTCTTCATATAAACAGGGGAAAATCTGATATAATGATACTTTTCGTAAATCCCATGTTTACAGGTGATTCCAGAAACCACGTTTGAAAATGTCTGAGCTATTGAAAAATATAATGATAGAACAAAATGACTCCTTGATTATAATGGATTTGGGCTGCAATTCAGTATGTTATACACTGTACTGCAAGGCTTTCAGCCCGGAAATTCCGGAAAGTTTCCGCTATCTGACAGAACAGATATGTCGAAACTTCCGGCTCGGGCAGAATAGCCGATATCTGACTAAATAATTTCAGCAGGTTATATCCTGCTCTGAATTCTTTACTTCTCCGTAAGCTGCCTAAAGTCCGATAAGCAGAGAGAATATCATGGCTGTTTCATGGTGAAAGGCGGTGTTAAGCACGCCTCCGAGGATAAAACAGCAGGTTGCCGGATTTGGGCAGCCTGAATAACAGGCTGGTTTTAAATGTGAGAATTTACAACTGTCAAGCTTTGCCACTCGCATTTGGTCTGATTGTTCCCAATCCTGCCCTTTGTCAAAAACAATATATATCCTATAGGATTAATAATATCAAGCCTAAAATGGTTTTAAAAATGCCGCCATGTTATAATGGTGCAATTGAAAGTGTCAGGTGAAGCCCATTCATAGATGTAACTATATGAAATTATATACTATAATTATCTGGATGGTTGTTAAGACCTGACATTTTAAATCGGCACTGGTCGTTCAATGGGATTTTTCAGGGCCTCATTTTCGCACTGCCGGGGTCGTGTTCCATATGCATCAGGCTAAGACGCTCTGGAAGCAATGAATCCCTCTTTTGGTTTAATTGTCACGGGAATGCCCGCCACCATCCATATCACCCTGTCAGCACACGCTGCGACCCTCTGATTGGCTGCGCCCATGATGTCCCTGAATTCCCTGGAAAGCTTATTCTCAGGAACAATGCCGGCTCCCACTTCGTTTGAAACCAGAATAACCGGGCATTGCGCCTTTTCAAAAGATTTCGTCAGTTTCCGGATGTGTTCATCAATTTTTTCTGATTCATCCGGGTCCAGAAGGATATTGGTAATCCATAGCGTCAGGCAGTCTGCAAGAATCACATCTGCTTTCCGGCTGTTCTCAAGGATCGCTTCCGGCAAAAGAATCGGCACTTCAACGGTTGCCCAGTCTGAATGTCTCTCCTGCTGATGTTTTGTCACCCTTTCCTTCATCTCATCGTCATAAGGCACACACGTTGCGATGAAAGTTTTTCTGTTTTCAGAAATTCGTTCCGCCAGTTCAAGGGCATGGCTGCTTTTACCGCTTCTGCATCCGCCGATGACAAATATCGTTTCTTTCACGAATTTTCTCCCAAATCCAAAATTTTGATGATAGCATCTGTATCAATATTTTTTTCAAAATGTTCGGCCAGAAGATCATATTCCCTGTCTCTTGCTGCAAGGCCCCGGGTTTCTGAGACTTCGATGTCGGCGAGTCCGATGCTGTTCAGCCAGCATTTTGTGATCTCCGGGGTATCAAACAGGCCATGTATATAAGTTCCCATGATTCTTGAATTATATGCAGCACATCCGTCTTTTTTCTGACAGGGAATGCCATTTTGCTCAAACACATCAAACATCGGCTCTCCTCCAAGCTGATTTGTCTGCCCTGTATGGATTTCGTAGCCCGAGCCTTCAATGCGGTCTGTCCACGAAAACCTCGTCAGTGTGGTTGTTTTCGGTGCTTTCAGAAAAGTCTCAACTGGCAGAAGCGAAAGCCCCTGAGTGGTACCGGGCGTTCCCTCCAGCCCGTCCGGATCATGCACCTGACGGCCCATCATCTGATACCCGCCGCAGATTCCGAGTATGCGCCCTCCTTTATCAGCATAGTTTTTAAGCATTTCTGCCCATCCGGTTTCCCAGAGCCAGTTCAGGTCAGAACGGGTGTTTTTTGAACCGGGAAGGATAACTGCTTTGAATGATGAAAGCTCCTGTACTTTTTCAATAAAATATACCTCCAGACCTTTCAGGGAGGAAAGGGGATCAAAATCCGTAAAATTGGAAATATGGGGGATGCGGATAATGGCAATGGCCGGAGAGGTCAGATTTTTCAGAAAAGCACTACTTCTTTTTTCGGGATTCTCAATGACTACTGAATCCTCTGCTTCAATATGGATATGATTGTACCACGGAAGTACGCCAAATATCTTTTTCCCCGTTTTCTCCTCTATCCATCCTGATCCCTCTTCAAAAAGGCTTATATCGCCCCTGAAACGGTTTATAATACATCCGGCGATCCGGTCCCGGTGCGCCTGCCCGAGACATTCCAGGGTTCCCACGATCTGTCCGAACACGCCTCCCCTGTGGATATCCGCCACCAGAATAACAGGTGCGTCTGCATATTCGGCCATGCGAAAGTTGACGATGTCGTGAGGCATCAGATTGACTTCCGCACAGGACCCGGCACCTTCCATGACAACAAGCTGATATGTCTCACGCAGCCGGTCAAGGGCAGCGCAGGCTGTTGAAAACATACCTTCCTTTTTTTTGTGGTATTCACTGGCCGTGCTGTTCTCAAGAACTGACCCGAGAAGCACAACTTGTGAACCGACATCGCTGGTCGGCTTCAGCAAAATGGGGTTCATGTCAACATGCGGAGGTATTCCGCACGCTTCTGCCTGGACGATCTGGGCGCGTCCCATCTCCAGACCTTCCGGCGTGACTCCTGAATTGTTGGACATATTCTGAGCCTTGAACGGCGCGACCCGGATTCCCCTGTTGGCAAAAAAACGGCAGACGGCTGTTGCGAGAATACTTTTTCCGACTTCGGAACCTGTTCCGAGAATCGCAAGGCATGGCGATTTTTTTCTGTTTTCTGACGTGTTCATTCCTGATTTACTCCTATGCAAATCTCTTTGTCAATTTTACTCAAAACACAACTTGGAAGTTCGTCCCTCTCTTATATAAAAGGGCCATAGCCTTCGTTTCAGCCACTTTTTCTTGTTCTTAATCTTAATCCTGATTTTAATCTTGATCGCAACAAAAACAGATTAAGATCAAGAGCAGAAACCCGGCCTTTTTCCCGAAAGGGCAGACTCCGCAATTGCAGGAAAAAGCCAAGTTTCTTTCCCGCTCATTTTTTTTGTCCTGTACACAGGAACACGGGACTAAATATCCAACTCAAGATTTATCATATCACCCTTCTGAAAACCCAGACTGTCAAAAAATTTCAGAAGCAGCCAGTCCCGCCGCTTTACAAATGTAGTTATGGTATCCACACCCTCTTTCTTCAGACTGTTCGTCATTTCCGTGAACAGGAGTTTGGCGATGCCCTTTCTTTGGTGCTCAGGGTCTATGCCAATGGTATCAATCCATCCGATATTTTCCGGAACGCCATATTCCCATCTGCTTACGCCGCCGATAATAAAACCGATCACCTTACCATCCGATTCAGCAACAAGGGCGGAAATCTGCGAGTGTTTTTGCTTTTGCATTAATTCAAGTTTCATTTCCCAATATTCGGGCCTTGTTTTCTCCAGAACCTTGATGTCTATTTCAACTATCCGGTCCAGATCCGAGGGAACCATTATTCGAATAACAGGGGAACCGGAAGAACTTTCACTCATATTACCCTCCTTTGTTTAACGAATTAACCTGTTTAGTGAATTTTGCAAATCAATTTTGAAAAGCCTTATCAAATGCTCTTAATTTGAAAATATAAAGGATTCAAATAAAAATATCAATAAAAAAAGGTGAAAACCGGATTGGAAAGTTGGATTGCCAAAACAGGCAAGGGGTTGTCTGATGGGCTGATATACGAGGCAGAAGCCCGGTTGCCGGACGGGGTTTCGGTTGCCGG
>JAOZLU010001110.1 GCA_029934695.1 Desulfobacterales bacterium
GGGCTTTTATCCTTGCTAAACCCAATCCCTGTAGTTCAACATAAAAACTACAAGGATCAGGTTTGACAAGGATGGGCTTTTATCCTTGCTAAACCCAATCCCTGTAGTTCAACATAAAACTACAAGGATCAGATTTAACAAGGATGGGGCTTTTATCCTTGCTAAACCCAATCCCTGTAGTTCAACATAAAAGACAAAAGCGGTCATGCTGAATGACCAGAAAACGAAACGAACAAGGATTGTTTATAAGAAAAGGATTTTCCCGGGAGATCGGGGAGATGATGCTTTTATCCTTTCTTATAAACCATCCGTGTAGTTATCAAAAAAAGGAGGCAAAAATGAAAACGAGATTTTTTATGAATGTGATGTTTGTTTTGGTATTAGTCGTTTGGGCGATGGGGTTGGTTACAGCGAATGTGTTTGCCGCTTGGCATGTTGAGCATGATTTTCAACTCACTCTTTCTCCCTTTACTGAAGTTGACAAAAATGAGGATGGAAAAAAATGGCAACAAAGTAATTTTAATGGGCTCGCTGCTAGACTTATTCGTCATAGCAGTAACACTGCCAATGATTGGTTAATTAGTCCGCAGGTGACACTTGTAAGCGGTGATCAGATTTACTTTAGCACAGCAACCAATGGCAGTGATGCCTCAGAGTCGTTTAAAGTAATGGTTTCTACGAGCTATGATGGAACTGCCGACATATCTTCATTCACAGAAGTGTCAAGCGGAATAGCTACAGGTTGGTCGTATGATGACAATTCATGTGATTTAGGGACTTCAGGTACTGCTCACATTGCAATTCAAGGTGTTTCGGGTTCCGCCAGTCCCGATCTCGACTCTCTCTTTATTGATGATATAAAAATTGGCTCGCCATTCACCATATCTGATCTATCTCTGACCACTGCTGAAGATTCGGGCCATGCCAACCATACGGCCACATTCACAGTGACTTTGGAGGAGCAACCTACGGCTGATGTCACGATTACCTTGGCCTCCAGTGACACGACTCAAGGTACGGTCTCTGATGCAACTCTGACGTTTACGAATGCAGACTGGGCTGCTAAGACTGTGACGGTGACAGGAGTGGACAACTCGGTAGATGAGATTGATCCGACTTATACCATCGTTATCACAGGAGATTCAAGCACGGGGGACAGCACATATAATAGTGTTAATCCTCCTGATGTGGCGGTGACGAATGAGGACAACGACACCGCCGGGGTGACGATCACCGAGTCCGGCGGAAGCACGGATGTC
>JAOZLU010000583.1 GCA_029934695.1 Desulfobacterales bacterium
TTGATGCTTGATGTTTGGTACTTGATGTTCAATACTTAAAACTTGAAACTTGAGTTCCAAGTTTCAAGTTTATGTTCACTTCAATTCAACCTGGGCTCCTGCCTCTTCCAACTGAGTCTTGATTTTCTCAGCCTCATCCTTGGGAATGCCTTCCTTGACAGGAGCGGGCGCACTGTCCACCAGTGCCTTGGCATCTTTAAGGCCCAGACTGGTGATGGCTCTCACTTCCTTGATCACCTGAATCTTCTTGTCTCCGGATGTTATCAGAACAACATCAAACTCGGTTTTTTCTTCTTCCGGTGCTGCAGCGTCTCCGACCGGCATTGCCATCATGGCCGCAGGTGCGGCTGCGGAGACGCCAAATTTCTCTTCCATCTCCTTGACAAGCTCAGACAGTTCAAGCACCGACATATTTGAAACAAATTCTATCACATCTTCTTTGGTAATATCCGCCATTTTTTTCCTCCATATCTAAAGCCTGAAACACAGACCCGGAACTTCACGGTTTCCGGTTTCAATTTACGCAGCTTCTTTCTGCTCTTTTATCGCATTCAGCACATTCAGCAATTGTCTCGGCATGTCACTCAGGGCCCTCACCAGTGAAGTCGGAACAGCATTCATCACTGAAAGAAACTGGCTCAGAAGAATTTCATGGGAAGGAAGGGCTGACAATGCCTTGATTGCATTGACATCAAGCATCCTGCCTTTCATGGCACCGGCTTTGATCTCAACCTTGTCATTTGTCTTGATAAAGTCCGTGAGCACCTTTGCAGGGGCGACCGGATCTTCATAACTCAGGGCCACTGCAGTCGGTCCCTTGAAAAATTCTTTGATCATTCCGGCATCAGTTCCCTCAGATGCCCTGACAAGAAGTGAGTTCTTGACCACCCGATACTCCACATTCTCGGCCCTGAGCTTTCTTCGCAGATCATTCATTGTCACCACATCAAGTCCTTTATAATCCGTGACAATGATGAGTTCCGCTTTTGAGAACTTCTCATGCATCGCATCTGCGATTTCTTTTTTCTTACTCAGATTCATCATTTTAGCAGGTTAATCCTCCTTCATCTCGGCAGGCCGGCCTCTGACATCGCCGATTAAGCACAACTCAGGCACCTGCGGTCTCTGACTTGGAAACCGGGGACAGATCAGCCCTGCACACACTGGGTTCGCCTTGTTCGCTGACTGTGTGCCCCTGGTCATAAAGCCACGCATCCTGATATTTCGGATGTTCTTATTTCAGCATTTCCCTGACAGAGGGCATGTCCATCCTGATTCCGGGACCCATGGTCGTTGAAATGGCGATCCCTCTGAGATAGGTCCCCTTGCTGGAAGCCGGCTTGAGCCGCAGAACAGTGTCCAGAAAAGCAATTGCATTCTGAATGACCTTGTCCGGGCCGAAAGATACTCTGCCCAGAGGGGCATGGATAATTCCGGCCTTTTCCACTCTGAAATCAATTTTGCCTGCCTTAAGCTCTCCCACAGCCTTTGCAACATCAAACGTGACTGTACCGCTCTTGGCATTGGGCATCAGTCCCCTGGGACCGAGAATTTTTCCGATTTTTCCCACGGTCCCCATCATGTCAGGCGTGGCGATCGCTTTGTCAAAGTCGGTCCATCCCTCTTTTATTTTTTCTATAAACTCATCATTACCGACAAAATCAGCTCCTGCGTCTGATGCCTCTTTTTCCTTCTCACCTTTGGCAAACACAAGAACCCTGACTTTTTTTCCGGTTCCGTTGGGCAGAACAACTGTTCCCCGGACCATCTGATCCGCATGTCTCGGATCAACACCAAGACGGGCAGCGACCTCAATCGTCTCATCAAACTTGGCGTAAGACAGACCTATCGCCATTTTGATGGCCTCGGCAAAATCAATCCCGGATTTGACAGATTCCACAGTTTTTCTGGCTTTCAAATATTTCTTACTCCGCTTCGGCATTCTCACTCCTTAAAAATTGAAAATGAGAAACTGAAAACCGGAAAGACTTTCCTTTTTCCTTTTTCCACTTTCCATTCACAATCAGTCAACCTCAATTCCCATACTTCTGGCTGTGCCTTCCACGATCTTGCACGCAGCAGCCAGATCATTTGCGTTCAGATCAGCCATTTTCTGTCTGGCAATCCCCTCCACTTGGGAATGAGTCACTTTCCCGACCTTGTTGCGCTTGGGATCCCCCGCTCCTTTGGCGATTCCCGCCGCTTTTTTCAAAAGCACAGACGCAGGCGATGTCTTGGTTATAAACGAAAATGACCTGTCCTTATAAACCGTTATCACAACAGGTATGATCATCCCCTCATCATTTGCCGTTCTCGCGTTGAACGCCTTGCAAAAATCCATTATGTTCACCCCGTGCTGACCCAGTGCGGGGCCAATAGGAGGAGACGGATTCGCTTTGCCGGCCGTAACTTGCAACTTTATCTGTGCTAAAACCTTTTTCGCCATCTTTTCCTCAGTTGTCAGTTGTCAGTAATACCTGATCCCTGATAAGTGATCACCGGATAACTGAATTATAGTTTTGTCACCTGTACAAATTCCAGTTCCACAGGCGTGGCCCGTCCGAATATGCTCACCAGAACCCGAATTTTCCCTTTTTCAGGGTTCACCTCTTCCACAGTGCCGTTAAAATTTGTAAAAGGCCCGTCAATAACACGAATCTCATCGCCGGACTCAAAAAAGTATTTCGGCTTGGGTTTTGCCTGGCCCGCCTCCATGCGGGTCAGTATCCTCTCAGCTTCCTCTTCGGAAATAGGAGCAGGCCTCTCCCTTCCGCCCACAAAGCCGCTGACCTTGTCAGTACTGTTCACAATATGCCATGTCTCATCATCCAGCTCCATCCGGATCAGTATATAACCCGGGTAGAACTTACGGGATGATGTTTTTCTTTTCCCCTTTACAAGTTCGACAACCTGTTCAGCAGGCACGACGATTTCCCCGAACTTGGTCGGATGCGGGCATACAGCGATCCGCTCATGCAGGGCTGTCTGCACCTTGGTTTCAAATCCGGAATAAACATGGACAATATACCATTTATGTTTGTCGTTGGTCATTTTGTCGTTGGTCGTATGTCATCAGTTAGTGATCAGCAAGCGGCAAAGCCGGTGCGGCATCAGACTGAGACGGTTTATTGAACCATAATATAATGATTTCAAATCCGGAATAAACGCGGACAATATACCATTCATGTTTGTCGTATGTCATCAGCCGGAGATCAGCACACAAAACAGCCGGTGCCGCGGCATCAGACTGAGACGGCTTATTGAAGAACCATGCGGACCAGACTTGACAGGCATAAATCAACCACCCCCAGGAAAACAGATATGATCATTACCAGCACTATTACAACAGCGGTAGATCCGACAGTCTGCTTGCGTGAAGGCCATGTCACCTTTTTCAGTTCAGCTTTGACTTCCCTCAGAAACTGCAGCGATCTGCCTAAGTATCCGTCACCGGTCATTAAAGGGAAACTCTTTTTATGTGCGCCTGAAACCGACTTGGCTACGCCCGAAGATTTGCTTCTTTTAACCTCACTGCCGGAAGATTTCGCTTCGCCCTTCGTCTCCATACCAGAGGCATGCCTGTTTTTCAGATTATCGCCGTTCGCTCCCCCGGATGAAGCCAAACTGTCGCCGCTCTGCTTTTTCTTTTTTTTGACTGAGGTTTTTCTCTTCAGTAACCGTCCCATCATGCTCCTAAAATTTGAAAGCCCAAGGTTGAAAACAGTGCAAAAGCAAAGAAAGCTTCTGGCCGAATCCGTTTTGTCCTTTGAGCTTTACGCAGGGACAGCCTCCCCGGTCACAGTTCGAGGTCCCCACAATATATGATTGGCAGGCCAGGCAGGATTCGAACCTGCAACCCATGGATTTGGAGTCCATTGCTCTGCCGTTAGAGCTACTGGCCTGTATGAAACTGATTTTTATTCGCCTGTCCCATCTGCTTCATACAGTGGTGAAGGCTTACCGGACTTTATGCAACGCCTGTTCATAATACAGAAAACTTCGGTTTTTCACTCCGAGGCGACAAACTGAAGCCTTTCCCAATTTCCTATTTTGCTTCCTTATGCGGCGTATGCTTTCTGCAAAATCTGCAATACTTGCTGAGTTGGAGTTTATCCGGCGTTGTTCGTTTATTCTTTGTCGTTGTGTAATTCTTTTGTTTGCATTCCGTGCATACAAGAGTAATGATTATTCTCATCTGTCCGCTATCCGTTATTTATCTGAGTTTGATGGGTTTGATGAGTTTGATGAGTTCCAACAAACCCACTTAAAGTCATCAAACTCATTATTCGATTATCTCGCTCACAACCCCTGCTCCCACGGTTCTTCCGCCTTCCCTGACCGCAAACCTGAGTTCCTTCTCCATTGCTA
>JAOZLU010000584.1 GCA_029934695.1 Desulfobacterales bacterium
GCCTCGGATTCCGACATACCAGAAAACTGTACAGAAATCTCTGTCCATGTACTTACTTATAGACTCTAAGAAAAAATTATTCCAATTTTTTCAAAAACCGGGTTTCAAAAACTGCTGTTTCGTCTGGAAAGCAATTTTCATGTCGGGACATGGCAAAATCTGACAATTATATCATAACAATGCAGTCAAAATGAAAGATGCCTCTGCGGAAAGCCGCATTCTCTGCGTTTAAAGCCCCAAAAATCAGCCCTGCTTTATTTTGGTCACACTTATATCATAAAAGTTGGTTTTTTCAAAGTGATCTTTTCTGGACTTTTTATATGAGGGAGGAAGATTTTGGGAACACTTTATTGCAGAACAATTTTGCAAATTATTTTTGTAAATTGTTCCAGACGGCCTGCAACTCATTTTACACTTTATTGCAGAACAATTTTGCAGATTGTTCCACGCTAAAGTGTAAACAGGCAGAGATACACAGCTCATTTGCCGGATATGACCGGATTGATTAATCTCCCAATATGCCCGACAGCCACCTCGACCACATCACCTGGTTTCAGGAACACCGGGGGCTTTCGTGTAAACCCGACCCCGCTGGGCGTACCAGTCAGGATGACAGTCCCTGGCAGAAGCGTCATCCCGCCGGACAGATATTCAATCAGTTCGGGTACAGGGAAGATCATATCAGATGTATTGGAATCCTGCATGATCTCATTATTGAGAATACACCTGAGTTGAAGCGTCTGAGGGTCGGGGATCTCGTCGGGGGTGATCAGTTCGGGACCCAGCGGGCAGAATGTGTCAAAGCTTTTTCCCCGCACCCATTGACCTGCGCCGGCGTGTTTTTGCCAACGTCTCGCGGATACATCATTGGCGGCTGTGTATCCTGCCACATAGTCGAATGCTTTGGCAGCCGGAACATCTTTGGCCGGCTTGCCGATCACCACGGCCAGTTCAGCCTCATAATCCACCTCCGGAGGTTCCAGGCAGGATCGCTCCAGCACAATGGGATCCCCGGGATGATTGACTGCTGCGGGATTCTTCATAAACAGCACCGGATATTTCGGAAGGTCTGTCCCTGTCTCCCTGGCATGTTCCCGATAATTAAGCCCGATGCAGAGAATGGCTGTCGGCTGTATCGGGGCCAACAATTTTTTCACACGGATTTCACGCCCGGTGTCTTCCAAAGGTTCATTAAATAACTGACCTTCCAACAGCGTGGCCATATCACCTTGATAATTATGCCCATAACGCTGTTCATCATTTTCATCTGAAAAGCGGATGATACGCATTAAAAAAATCCTCTCAAAAGGGTATGTTAGGGACCCGGAAAAAACGCATTACCCCATGAAAGTTCGCAAGGAGTGCAAAAATTAAGCGAAGCGGTTTTTTGCATCCCGCACAGGCGGGATAATGCGTTTTTCCCGAGTTCCTTATATTATAGGACAGTGAAAAGTCCAAAGTGAAAAGTTGAAAAGTTGAAAGTTGAAAGTTGAAAGTACATCCATAACCCGCTGTGTTATATATTTGGCGGAAAATATCGGTGTCAGCAAATTCAGGCAGAATCCTAAAAAGGCCAGAGACAGCAGCTTCCCCCGGGCTTTCGGAACTCTCCTTCACATAAAGCCAACTGACCTGCATAAATTTTTGTTCTGACCTGAACATCGCCGGCAACCCGCTTTAACCAGCCTTTTTTCTGATAGGTCTTCTGACGGAAACCTCTTTGCCCCTCATGATAGGCCAGATATAGATTATAAGCGTCATTTTTGGAGATGCCGCACTCAATATGACTCTGGTTGCAATACCAGCCGATGAAATCTATTGCATCAGCAAAATCATCCCTCTCGGCTCTCCGGTTATCTGTAAATTGCCTGTACATCTCCCATGTTCCGTCCAATGCCTGAGGGTAGCCATAAGCGGTGGAAATCCGGGGACCGGGAAAAATGAGAAGGCAGGTGGTGCGCGGGGGTCTGGCTTTGGCATTGAATCCGGATTCCTGGCGCATAATGGCCATCATCACCGGGATGGGAACATTCCATCTTTCATAAGACAGATACGCGCTTTTGCACCATTCCGTGTTTTCCCGGAAGATTTTACAAATATTGTCCGGGTGTCTGGGCCGGGTGCCGGAACAGCCATACGAAAGGATGATCAATATGCACAACAAAAAAATATTGCCGATCTTCACTGGGTTTAAATCCGTGTTTCAGCCTTGCAGTTGCTTTTGGATTGCCCGGCGCAATACACGCCGGGCTTTGTGTGATTGCGGGATGAGGTTATTTTTGTGCGCCACCGGTTATCTGACCCAACAGCGAGTTCTGATTCTCAACGAATTTTTTCAAAAGTTGCATCCCCTCCGCACTGCGAAGGTTATCATCTTTAATTCCTTTGATGATCGCTTTTTGCTCGCCGAGCAGTTTTTGAACGGATTTGCTAAACGCTGATGCATTGGATGCCAATTGGGTCCTGACATCCTCGGATATCGCCGTTTTTTGTTCTCCGAGCAATTTTCCAACAGACTCGCTCACTTTTGTCACATTAGATGACAGTTCAGCCCTGATTTCCTCCGTTATCGCTTTTTGTTCCCCGACCAGTTTTTCAAGAGATTTGATCTGCTTTGCGGTATTCGCAGATAATCCGACTCTTATCTTTTCCTGATTTCCAAGCAATTTTTGAACGGATGATGACAGTTGAGCCCTGATTTCTCTGGTTGTTGCATTTTTTATCGCTTTCTGCTCTCCGATCAGTTTTTGAACGGACCCATTCAGCTCACTCATCTTTGCCGTGTTCGCCGACAGTCCGCTTCTGATTTGGGCGACTTCATCAGATAAAGCCGAAGACTTCTGAGATTTCGACATACGCTCAACATTTTTAGCACTTTGATAATTCGTGGAGCCAGTGTAAAGGATAAGTACCATAACCAGCCAGACAGATATGATGCCTATCCACAGCAACTGCCTGATCTCTTTTGATTTCAGCGGGGAGGTTTCGTCAGCCTGGGACGGAACCTGGGGGGTGTTTTCGCTCATTGCCTTGTGTTCCTTTCATGTAATGTGTTTTGATGGAAAGACATGTTCGTACCTGAATTGCAATGAATAACCTGCTTATTCTGTCAAGGCGTCCGCCTGGTTGGGAGCCTGTATGTTTTGGCAGGTTATTTGGCGCATATCGGTATCAAACCCGTCATGAAAAATTTTATCCGGCAGTTAACGCTGAGTTTTCCCAAAAAAAATTCAGCTTGCCTGAGAGGGTAATGTCTGCCTTGGCAATGTTGAAGTTTGTCTGAAGAGAGCCAAAGCAACCTCTCTCTATTTAAATAGTATTATTATATAGGAATGACGATAGCGTGTCAATCAAAAAATGGATTGACAATGGCATGGCAACTGTTTTTATGTTGATATTTTTTGTAAGTTCAATTGTTTATCAAAAAAATGAATCTCAGACAGTTGATTAAATTGTTATCAAGTCTGATTATTCGGCTTGCAAAAGTCTGGGTGTTTGAGTATTTGAGTGTCTGAGCGTTTGAATATCTGGACATGGGTGTTTGAGTATTTGAGCGTTTGAATATCTGGACATTATTGAAACCAGACACCTGACCACCTGAACACTCAATATATGAGGGCGTAAATGATAACATGTTCGGACTGTAAAAGAAGGAATCTGGATAATGCTGAAATTTGCGAAAAATGTGGCACTTTTTTGAAAGTTAAAAAGACAAAATTGCCTGCTGACGCCCCAGTCATTTCCGTCACTGGAATCCATAAAGTTGTCATAACAGATATCAGGATGCCCTTCTGGTCCATGATAAAATTTATGGTCAAGTGGATCATTGCATCTGTAACGGCTGTTATCATCGTTGTTTTGTTCATCCTTATATTCATATCCATTGCCAGCGGATTGGGCAGTTTTGTCAAAATTTTTTCAGATTCAGTGAGCAGATTTTTCTGAGATTCTGGATTGACAAATCCGACGGGGATGAAAAACCACCCTCCCCTGAATCCGTTATAATCAGCAAAATTTTTTAACCGACATTTTGGATTTGATACAATATGAATATTGCAATGCCATATCAAATGTGATATTCATCGGGAATTTCATGTATGTTTAATTTGTAGAGTAGCACTGAATATTTTCTGGAAATTTTCTGGAAATTGGATTTTTATAAACATGACATGCAAAAAACAAAAAGATTGTCCGGAGTGCAAAAATTGAGCGAAGCGGTTTTTTGCACAACATGACATGCAAAAAACAAAAAGATTGTCCGGAGTGCAAAAATTGAGCGAAGCGGTTTTTTGCACAACATGACATGCAAAAAACAAAAAGATTGTCCGGAGTGCAAAAATTGAGCGAAGCGGTTTTTTGCACAACA
>JAOZLU010000088.1:0-3332 GCA_029934695.1 Desulfobacterales bacterium
TTGATGTTTGATGTTTGATGCTTGATGTTTGATGCTTGATGCTTGATGTTTGATGTTTTCAGGGCTTCGCTGCACCCTACATTCTGAGTGACCAAATCACAAAATATGCGAATTAACAAGTTCAGATACCGGACGCCTTCTATTTCAGAAAGCGAGCGCAGAAAACGGAAGAGGGAAATTATTCTCATCTTTGCTGTTATCGGCATCATTGCCCTGCTGACGTTTGTTGAAAGCCGAATCATATATTTTGGCGCGGATTTTCCCGTTTCCAACACCATACTGATGTTCATACTGATCAACATCAATCTGCTGTTGGTTATCCTGCTGATATTTCTCGTCTTCAGAAACCTGATAAAACTTCTTTATGACAGAAAACGCAAAGTCATGGGGGCAAAACTCCGCACAAAACTTGTCCTTGCGTTTATCTCCATTACGCTTTTGCCGACCACTGTGCTGTTCTTCTTTTCCATCAATTTTATTAACAGCAGCATCAAGTTCTGGTTCAACATTCCTGTGGAGCAGGCACTTGAAAATTCACTGGATGTGGGAAGACGCCTGTATGAATATGTGGAAGAACACAATCAGTTTTTTCTGGAAAGAATTTCATACCAGATCAGTACCCGGAAGCTTTTGAATCCTGAAAAAAGAAAAGCCCTTTCCCGTTACATAAAGGTGGCGCAGCGCGCCTTTAACCTTGATGCTGTCGAAGTATATACCCTGAATGCGGAACGCATTGCTTATGCCCTTGGCCCGGACTTGGAAGATAAGCCGTTTCAGGTGATGTCCGCGAATAATTTTTACAAGGACTTTGAGTTGAAAAATGTCCGGTCAGTTTCGGAAAATATCCTCAAAGGGGAGATGACAAGAACCATCGGCACAGTTCCCTTTGGAGTGAAGCATACAGACGCGGAAGGATTTCTTATTCTGTCTGTCATGATTCCTTCTGATCTTTCTGAGAAAATGGCTTCGATTTCAAGAGGTTATGAAGGATACCAGCAAATCCAGCTACTGAAGGAACCGATCCAGATCACATATTATATCACCATATCCATTGTTGCCCTGCTGGTATTGTTCTGTGCGATATGGTTCGGCTTTTATCTGGCAAAATCCATCAGCATACCGATCATGCAGTTGGCTGAAGGGACCCGGAAGGTGGCTGAGGGGGACCTGAGTTTCAGCATCGCACCCGCGGCAGATGATGAGATCGGAATCCTCGTGAACTCATTCAACAAGATGACCCGTGACCTTAGGAACAGCAGAGATCAGTTGGAACTTTCCGCACATAAGCTCCGCCAGCAGAATATTGAGATTGAAGAGCGCCGGCAGTACATGGAAATCGTTCTGAGGAATGTCTCAACAGGGGTCATCACACTGGATGCTGACGGACAGGTTGTGACGACAAACAAGTCGGCTGAAAAAATGCTGAATATCAGATATGAGGAAATTATGGGGCAAAGTTATAAAAAACTGCTGATGGGGCAACATCTGAATCTCGCGAGGGAAACCATGGAGAGTCTTGCACGGGAGGGCACTGTGGAATTTCCCCTGAGAGTGACCATTGACGGAAGCCCCCGGAGTTTTATGATGAGTCTGAATCTGCTGAAAGATGATATCGGCCGGCGCATGGGGGTTGTCATGGCGTTTGATGACCTGACAGCGTTGGAAAAAGCCCAGCGCATGGCTGCATGGCGTGAAGTGGCGCGCAGAATCGCCCATGAGGTGAAAAATCCTCTGACCCCCATAAAGCTTTCAGCCCAGCGTCTGTCACGAAAATATTCCGGGCAGTTGAATGAACCTGTGTTTGACGAATGTACCCGGATGATCATTGATCATGTGGATCTGATCCGAAATCTGGTCAATGAGTTTTCAGCCTTTGCCAAATTTCCCACGGCAAATCCGGAACCCTGTGACTTGCCTCCCATACTTGAGGAAACCGTGGCCCTTTACAGGGAAGGGCTTGAGAGTGTTCGTTTTGAAATAAGAATCCCGGACAATATGCCGCGGCTCAACCTTGACCGGCGACAAATGAAGCAGGCAATGATTAATCTTGTCAACAATGCCATTGCCGCTATAAAGGAAAACGGCACAATCATCATCACATTGAGCCATGATTCGCGTTCAAAGACGGCTCGGATCGAAGTCGCGGACGACGGATCGGGGATTTCCGATGAGGATAAGACACGCCTTTTTGAACCGTATTTTTCCACAAAAAAAGCAGGCATGGGGCTGGGACTAACCATTGTAAGCTCAATTATAGCAGATCATCACGGCAAAATCAATGTGCAGGACAACCAGCCCCGGGGAGCTAAATTTATTATACAATTATCTGAATAGGCGGTATGCATCCTGCAATATCAAAAATGTCATCAGGGGAGCGATTGACTCATCACCGCGCTGGAATCCTGGGATAAGCCTGATGATGTGACGCTTGTTGTTGCGAGACGCTGTATCAGTGAACAATGCCTACAGCAACCGGAGGGATGATGACGCTGAGCAAAAAAAACGAAGAGGAAAATAATGCGGAAAAAATTTAACGATACCGGGCTGTGTGTGCCCGGGCGGCATTATATGGCAGACACATCCAAAAAAATCGGTGAGATTGCCCGGCTTGT
Source organism: Desulfobacterales bacterium (assembly GCA_029934695.1). Classification (GTDB taxonomy): domain Bacteria; phylum Desulfobacterota; class Desulfobacteria; order Desulfobacterales; family 4be13; genus JAOZLU01. The sequence goes on from JAOZLU010000088.1 coordinate 2,613, forward strand.
GGAAGAGGGGGAGTATTTCACAATAAACCGCCCCAGGCAGTTCGGAAAAACCACCATCCTGTCACTCCTGGCAGAGCAGCTTAACCGGCGGGAGGACTGTCTGGCCGCCAATATAAGTTTTGAGGCGATTGACACTGAGATATTCCGGAATCAGGAGCGTTTCATCACCGTCTTTCTGGACATGCTGATGACAGAATGCGAATTTTTGGAACTGCCGGAAGTCTCCGGGTTCATCCGGCAGCATATTGATCAGACCGCCGACATGCATGCCCTGTCCCAGTTTGTCACGAAGCTGGTCCGCACCATGCTGCCGGGAAAATCCCTCGTGCTGATCATTGACGAGGTGGACAGAAGTGCGGACAACCAGCTGTTTCTAAATTTTATCGGAATGCTGAGAAAAAAATATCTGCAACGCAACGCGGGAAAGGATCACACCTTTCACTCGGTCATCCTCGCGGGGGTTCACGATGTGAAAACCCTGAAGACGAAAATCCGGCCCGACGACGAAAGGAGGTACAACAGCCCCTGGAACATCGCCATGGATTTTACCGTGGACCTGAGTTTCAATCCTGATGAGATCGCTTCCATGCTGCGGGAGTACAGCCGGGACAGGGGCATTCAGCCTGACATTCCTGCGATTGCGGAGAGGCTTCACTATTACTCCTCCGGCTACCCGTACCTTGTGAGCAAGCTGTGCAAATTCATTGATGAGCAGATCGT
>JAOZLU010000088.1:3432-14219 GCA_029934695.1 Desulfobacterales bacterium
CCGGCTACCCGTACCTTGTGAGCAAGCTGTGCAAATTCATTGATGAGCAGATCGTTCGGCCGAGGGAGAATAAGGACTGGTCCGTCGGTGACGTTGACGGGGCATTCAGGATGATTGCCGATGAAAGCTACACCACCACACTGTTTGACAGTCTGAGCAAAAACCTGGAAAACAACAGGGAACTCCATGATGCTGTCCTGAACATGGTGATCAACGGCAAAAGCATGACCTTCAACATTTCAGACCCGGTCATCAGCCTGGGGCATCTCTGCGGGATTCTTTCAAAAGGCGATGACGGGCGGTGCCGGATTCACAACCGGATTTACGAGCAGCGGATTTATGCCTGCATGATGTCCAAACTGGCGAGAACCCGGTACGGAGAGATCAGCGGCATGCCCGGGCCTGAATTTTTTCATGATGATATCCTGGATGTGAGACTGATCCTGCTGAGATTCCAGGCTTTCATGAAGGAACACGCCTCCCGGAAGGATGAGAAGTTCCTGGAACGCGAGGGCCGTCTCCTGTTTCTCTCCTTTCTCAGGCCGATCATCAACGGCAGGGGTTTTGAGTTCAAGGAGCCGAATGTGGCGGACGAGCGCCGGATGGACCTTGTCATCACATATAAAAACAGACGTTATGTGGTGGAACTCAAACGGTGGTACGGCCCCAAGGCGCATGAGAAAGGTCTGAAGCAGCTGAGTGACTATCTTGACACATATTCCCTGAAGCAGGGGTATCTGCTGATTTACGACTTCAGCAGGAAGAAGGAATATAAGCAGGAGGACATTGCGTTTCTGGATAAGCGGATTTTTGCCGTCTGGGTGTGAAATCCGCAAAGAGCACCGAGCCGAGGCGTATCTGCACAACTGATAACCGATAACTTAGGCGATTTTTAAAAAAGGATATACTCACAATTTTCGCTTTTTTCGTGTATTTCGTGTGTTTCGTGGTTAAAAAAGCGGACGGGGGCTGCAAACCCAGTCCGGCAAATATATAGTTGGAGATTCTTTTTTGGAAATCACCTTATAACTGGGAACTGAACAATATGAACCGTTTTACATATCTCACATCAGGTCTTGCGGTAAAGGCGATTTCCCGGCTTTCAAAAGCCAGGGTATTCATTCATGGCGAAAAAAATGTTCCCAAGGGGTCCATCATTTTTGCGATCAATCATTTCACCCGGATTGAAACCGGCCTTATGCCGCTGTATATCTACCGTCTGACGGGTGTTCCTGTATGGTCTCTTGCGGATTACGAACTTTTCAAAGGCTCACTGGGCGTTTATCTTGATAAGGTCGGTGCGGTTTCCACCAAAAATCCTGACAGGGACATGATCATTGTAAAAAGTCTGCTCACCGGAGAAGCCAACTGGATTATTTTCCCTGAGGGCCGCATGGTCAAAAGTAAAAAAATCTTTAAAGAGGGACGTTTCATGGTCGGTTCTCCCCGGGGCGGACATCCGCCGCATTCAGGTGCTGCATCCCTTGCACTCAGGACGGAGTTTTACCGGCAGCGTCTGCTCAGTCTGCATGAGAAATGCCCGGATGAGGCCCAACGTCTGCTGTCGCTGTTCAAGCTGGATTCAGTTGAATCTGTGTCCCGGAAAGGCACTTATATTGTCCCGGTAAATTTAACCTATTATCCCATAAGGGCGCGGGAAAATATTATCAACACGCTGGCTGAAAATCTTGTTGAAGAGATGCCGGAGCGGATCACGGAAGAGATCATGCTCGAAGGCTCCATGCTGCTCTCCGGGGTGGACATAGACATACGCTTTGGCAGTCCCATCAAACTGGATAAATTCACAGATCATCCTGCCATTGAACAGGATATCTCAGCAACGTGTGAAATAAATTTTGACGACCCCCTCCCGTCAATACAAACCATGCGGAAAGTCGCTCTGGATATCATGCAGACGTATATGTCTGATATTTACAGCATGACCACCGTGAATCATGATCATCTGTTCGCGTCGGTTCTCAAGCTGATGCCCTTCAAAAAGATCAGCAAGAGTGATCTGAGACGAAGAGTGTTCCTTGCCGCAACCCACAATCTTGACAGGAAGAGAGTGTATCACCATACAAGTCTTGATGCGGATCAGGTTCACCTGCTTACGGATGATCGTTACAACAAGTTCAAAGAGTTTATTACGATAGCTCTGGAAAAGGGAATCGTGGCGGAAGAGGACGGGACGCTGTTGAAGGATGCGTCCAAATTCTCTGCAGGTTCCGATTTTCACCGGGTTCGTCTTGACAACCCAATTTCCGTCATGGCAAACGAACTCGAGCCTCTGACATTGCTTCAGCGAAAGATACGCCGCCTTGCATGGCTGCCCGAATCACGGGTGAGACGCATGACTGTGAACTGTCTGCTGGCAAAAGCGGCGTTTGATTTTGAAGAGGATTACAAAACTTTTTATATTGAAGGGGAGTCAAAGGAGAAAGACGTGGGCCAGCCCCTGCTCCTCCGGGGAGCATCCGAGGAAACCGGGGTGGTTCTTGTTCACGGATATATGGCGGCTCCTCCTGAGGTGAGAAAACTGGCGGATTATCTTGCTCACCGGGGGCTTTGGGTGTATTGCCCCCGTCTGAAGGGACATGGCACTTCTCCTGACGATCTTGCCACAAGAACCTATAAAGACTGGGTGGAATCCGTGGACCTCGGTTATGGGATCATCAGCAATATCTGCAAGCATGTCGTTGTGGGAGGATTCTCCACAGGTGCGGCCCTGGCTCTTGATCTTGCCGCAAGGGTCCGTGAGGTGAAAGGGGTTTTTGCAGTCTGTCCGCCAATGCGGCTTCAGGACTTTGCGGCAAGATTTGCGCCGGCGGTTGATACATGGAATCGTCTTATGGGGGCGGTTCATCTTGACGGCGCCAGAAAAGTGTTTGTTGAAAACATACCTGAAAATCCTCATATCAACTATTCCCGAAATCCGATTTCAGGTGTGAAAGAAATTGAGGCGCTCATGGACACGCTTGAACCCAAACTGCCCACAGTGAAAGTGCCGGCGATTGTGGCACAGTCTTTTAAAGATCCGGTCGTCAACTATAAAGGGTCAGCGCGGATATTCGAGCTTCTGGGTTCGGAGAATAAGCAATACCATCTTTTCAACTTTGACCGTCATGGCATACTTTCAGGAGAGGGAACGTACAGGGTTCACGAGGCAATCTGGAATTTTATCAAATATTTGTAGCACTCACGAACTTTTAAAAGGAGTGCGGAAATGGAGCCGCCAGGCGGAATTTTCGCAATTTTGCCTGACTTTCGCAATTTTGCGTGACTTCTTTTCCGGTGCAGCATTATAAACAGGCTGGAATTCTTTTTCACTGAAATCTTTCAGTCTGATCAGCAGTCTGTTCTTTGAAATCTCACCACCTGATTGAAGGCTTTGCCGGATTCACGGGCATATTGCGAATCTACACGGATTGGCGATTAGCAGGGATTTTTTCGCCGTCCATGAGCAATATCCCTGCTTGTCACTAATCCGTGCAGATGGGGATGAATGTCTGTTTATCCGGCGCATTCCGTACCGGATGCGCTGAACATGACGGGATTATTTATTCTGAACAGATTCCGTGACATTACATGGGAGGAGGTGATTGCCATGTAAAGAATAATTCACGATTCAAAGTCTGTTCCAATTTCCTTATTCACTTGAATGCTGTATTTCCTGAGCCGCTTGTATAAGCTCACCCTGCTGATTCCGAGAATTCGTGAAGCTTCGGATTTGTTCCCGCGGGCAGATTTCAGAGCCTCCAGCAGAACACGACGCTGCTCATCAGCATCATCTTTCCGAAGTACTGTTTTCCGGACTGTTGTTAACCGGTGTGTTTTGCCTGATAACTGCCGCGGAAGATGTTCCGGCAGAATTTCCTCCCCATGGCAGAGTACAAACGCATATTCAATGGCATTGATGAGTTCACGCACATTCCCGGGCCATTCATAATTGTTCAGCAATTCAAATGCCTCATTGCTCATCCCGAAAACAGATTTTTCAGTCTTCAGACGTACTCGGCTGATAAAGGAACTGATAAGCAGCGGAATGTCCTCACGCCGCTCTCGCAGGGGCGGAAGATAAATGGGAATAACCCCGATCCGATAATACAGATCCTCACGAAATTGCCCATCTTCCATGAGTTTCCCGAGGTCTTTGTTTGTCGCCGAAATGATGCGGGCATCTATGGAGACAGATACGTGATCTCCCACTCTTTCGATTTCATTCTCCTGCAAAACCCGCAGAAGTTTTACTTGGACAGAAAGAGGAATATCGCCAATTTCATCCAGAAAAATATCTCCGTGGTTCGCGGCCTCAAAACGTCCGATCCGTGTATGACCCGCACCGGTAAACGCACCTTTCACATGGCCGAACAGCTCGCTTTCCAGAAGAGATTCATTGAGTGCCGCACAATTCACTTTTATAAAAGGCCCCCTGCAACGCGGCCCGAGTTTATGAACAGCTTCGGCCACGAGTTCTTTGCCGGTTCCGCTTTCCCCATAAATGATTACCGGCGCATCAGATCGGGCAGCACTGGACACGAGATCAAAGACCTGATGTATGATCGGAGAACTTCCGATAATTCCGTGGAAGCTGTTTTTGCTGTCCAGTTCCCGGCGTAAGTTTGAAATCACTTTTTCCTTGTTCACCACCTCACTCAGATCGGTCAGGGTCTCCACACCGCCGATGATGTCACCGTTCCTGTCTTTCAGGACAGAAGCGTTTTTTATGACATGAAGCAGAGTACCGTCTTTCTTGTGTAACGTGCATTTCGCCCGTCTTATATTTTTCTCCCTGAACAGGGCGCAATGCTTGTCCAGCCCTTCGCTCTTTTCCTCGCGGCAGATATTGCAACCCAGTATCTCACAGGAATGCCCGACAAGTTCTTTTTTGCTGTAGTCCATGAGCTGTTCCATGGTGCTGTTCATCATGACAATCACGCCTTGCGTATCCACAACCATCAGGCCGTCCGGCATCGTTTCAATGATTGTCTTCCAGTATTGGACGAGTTCTTCTTCAAACATACCTGTCTTCCTCTAATTCTGTTTTTTTACCACGAAATACACGAAATAAGACTTCGGCGTGAGCTCAGTCGAACGATTGGCAAATTCAAGCATTAATCCCCGGGATAATTTTATTTTCTGGCAACCGTCCTCCTGTCCGGGTTCAGCTTCGTGCCGCCAAGTATTCGGGGCGGAGGGTTCCATCTTCTCCGAAGAGCTTCTCCTCTGTAAATTAAAATATATTCAATAATATCGTCTGCATTTGACAAAGAAGCAAAAATTCCATTGCAGTAATCATGATCCGGGCACATCCATTTTTGCACTCCTTTCTGCCTCCGGGATTTTCATCTGTGCGTATGTCATCGGCGGGCCGATGTCATGGGCCGCTCCTTTGCCTCAATAATCACGTCAGGCAATCTGCTTTTCTCTCTCCTCGAAAGGTTGACAGAACCATCAGCCAACCTGTTCACGGCATCAATCGTCTGTTTCCTCATCATAGGGCCTGCCATGTTCTGCGATAAAATCATTGAGATACGGGTTGGGACACGCTGTGTAATACGGCGGATCGGAAAGGGCTGAGATGTCCTTATCCTCTCCAATGGGATAGCCTTCGATCTTCTTCATTTCTTCCAGATACGCTTCAAGGGGCTTAGTCATTTTCATGTGAAAATAACTCCGCTTCGTTGGTGTTGTGATTGCCTGAAATTCAGTTTCTGAAATCCACCCACAAATGAATAAGATGAAACCTTTTGGGCTTTACATTTTTTCGATTCAGGTTTTGTTTTTCTTTGAACACGGGCGGATTGGCAAATTGAAACGAAAGTTTCGGATTCTGTGGCATTTGTTTTTGCTGCCACTCATTTACCTCGTTAAGAATCTGTTCCGGCTCCATGCTGATGATATAGCCAATCATCATCCCGGAATATGCCCGTTTGCCATATTTATGAATCCGGCTGTCAAAGCGTTTTATGCCGTTATTTACATAGTTTTTATTCAGTATCCAAGTTCTGCTGGTCGGTTCCCCCAGACGCTTGCATTCAACATGCAGAGCGATTTCATGCTCTTTGGCGTGTGAAGCAAACGGATTATGACATTTGCAGGTAAAATCCGGACGCTTTCCTATCTTCCCGCGTTTCAGTTCTTTGTTGATTACAGGCTGAATCGGCTTCTCCCAGTCAGGAGTCCGGATTTCACAGTTTCGTTTTTTCCCTTCTTCAAAGCAGACACTGTTCAGGACAGGGCAAAGCTGTTCTGAAATTTCGTCCTCATCACCAGACGGACATGTATTTTTTTCTGCCAACTGAGCAATCGCTATTGAAAAAATATCAACATAGAGCTTTTCATGCTGTTTCCACAGATCGGAGAATGAAGGAAGAGATCGTCTCGCCATTAGGAAGTCCCCTTATTTTTCAGCATAGCTTTGCACAGCGTGGCATCAGCATCTTCTCTTGCCAGAGAACGTGTCCAGAAGCGTTTTCCATTGCGCTTGATAATGATAATGCCGTTATCCGAAACCGTATGAATCAGCCCGTCCAGAACAATTCGTGAGGTTCCCATTGGCTGTGGCAATGCCTTGCCAATCTGCTCCAGAATATAAGTCCAGGAATCATCCTGTGGTTTCAGATTCCAATGGTCATCTTTGTCCGCCGGGAAAAACTCCAGCGCAAGCATGTTGCCATGCGCGCCGATATGAACTTCCCCCCGCATTTCCTCGCCATTTCCAAGATAGGTGTTCCATCGTCTGGCAAAGATTTTTGCATAAGTTTCAATCCATGACATATCTCTGCCATCATCCACCGCAGGCATGACACCGACACTGTCAAACGGCCTGTAGAAAAACGGGAGTGTCACCTCACAGCAATCGCTGATCAGATCCTTTTGCTCCTCATTCAATCCGTAAAGTTCAAAGACTGCCTCATCCAATTCTGCTTCCCATTTCCGACGTTTTGCCTCAATTTTTTCTTCCTGCACACCGTCAGGATGCAGAATATTTCGCTTTTGCGGATGATAGCTGCGGAGCTTGTCAACGATGGAGATGACTTTGGCTGTGAAGGGGCTCTTTTTGTCCAAAACTATCGGAAGCCGAAGTCTTTCATTAATAAGAATTTTGTCATGCCAAACGCCCCAGTTTGCTGAAGTAAGAAAAAGGTAGTATCGCGCAAACGACGACCATAAAATTCCAACCACAAGCTTGTATTTCCAAACGGTATCATAATTAAGCTGTATTACATGGAATGAGTGGTTGAAAGCATAAGGATCTGTTTCATACCTGGCTATTATTCTTCCGAAAAACCCTTGCGCCTGTGAAATACCCTCTTTTATTATCAATCGGTTCCCGACATAAATATCTTTAGTTTTTCCTCTATGTTCGACTTTTTCAGGAACTTGTTCAAAATCAGATGTCCTCAGGGCATCATAACGATCAAATCTGTCATTCTTCACTTTTGAGAACGATTTTAGCCAACCAGCATCTTTAGTTTGACTCGCCTTCTTGAAACCGACACAACTACATTTTACATGTTTTTGCAAAATACTTGTCGCAGGCCATTTCCCGAGCCAGTTGATAAACTCCCAATCTTTATGGCGTACATGAGTAAGAAGCTTCCATATACGATAGTCAGACAAGTCGGTATCTCGAATAATTGCCATATCATTTGAATTCAAAATTACGGATTGAGACTTGTTCATTGCCAAAGACTGCTTGGCAGACCAGTAGTTCACGCCAGAAGCATTCTGTCTGCCTTTGGCGAATAAAATCGCAAGAAATGGCGAGTCAGCGCCCTTAAAGAAAAACTTCCTTACATGTGTAAAGTTAAAAATCTCATCCAGTCTTATACAATCCATCCACTGTTCACGAAACCTCTGAGCTGTGGAACCATGTTTGAACAGAACTCCGGCAGGCACGAGCATTCCAGCCTTCCCGCCATGTCTGAGAAAATCCAGTGAGCGCCAGAGAAAAGCCTGGGACGGCTCTTTGTCGCCGATTGTTTTATGATTCTTGCGGCACCACTCAAGCATCACCTGTTCCCGCTGTTTTGTTGTCGCATCAGCCTTATTGCCCGGCGCACCCCAGGGCGGATTGCCGACTATCACATCAGCACATTGTTCGCCAAAACGCTCCTCCCAGAATTTGTTGCTCCCAATAGCCTCTGTGTCATAAGCATTACCAACCCAGATACAGTGGTAATGATGCTGAGAACGGCTTTTCGTTGCAATCAGCTTGGGGAGTTTATTGCCCTTTTTTATCTGTTCGTGAACCGAAGGCGGATCAAGATAGTGTAACATGGAGAGATACAAACTTAACACCGTAATTCTCGCTGCCTCTCTGTTGACCTCTATTCCTGATATCTGCCTTTGCAGAATTTCTTTCAATTCATCATAAGACAAATCCGCTTTCTTTTCATATTGTTTGTAGCGAGCTATGCGACGGAACGCTTCAACCAGAAAAATTCCCGATCCGCAGGCAGGATCAAGCACACGAGGGTTCTTTCTCAACTCTCTGACGGTCAGTATCCGAGAAAGAACAAACTCAACCAACGCAGGCGGTGTATAAAAGGCCCCGTCCTGACGGGCTTTGCTTTTCTTTTCGTCATTATTGGCTGATGGGTGGTAAAATTCCTCGTAAATTGAACTGATAAGATCAAGCGGGACAATATCAAAACGATATGAATAAAAAAACAGCTTTTTCTGAATACCGGCATTTCCGTAGAGGAGGTCCTGAACAAGATCAAGATGCGCCTGTCTCACTGTTTTCTCTTCTTTATTGAGATCAGGAAACATGTCGCCGTTAAAATCCCGTGCCAATGTTCTGAACAATGCGTAAGTGAAATCCTTGTTTCTCAGAATACGCGGATAAAACGGTTTCTGTTCCGAAACATCTGATGCAATGCATTCAGTATCATTTTTCAGAATGTCGGTCCAGCCGGCTGTCCGCCGTGCCACTTTGCGAAAATAATCTTCTGTCAGAATTCGGCGGTCTTCGAGATAACGGATAAATATGGAACGGCCAATCAGAGTATGCGCGTACTTTATTTTTTCACCGGCCAGTCCTGCCTGAATCAGTTCACGCCGAACCGTTTTCAGATCGCGTATCAGAGATTTGTCCGCACGGTTTTTCAGGTCGCCAAAACGCCCTTTCTCAAAAACCTTGCCAGATTCAACATTGTCCCGGTGAAAATTCTGTAATTTCTGAGCAATTTTTCCAATGTCATGCAGTGTCGCCAGTGCTTTAAGTTTGTTTCGTTTTTTGCTTTCCCCTGAAAAATGAAACGGCTTCTGAGCCAGGTCACAGACAGTGATTTCTCCGGGTGAGGCCAAAAACAGCAATCTCGGACGTGCAAGGCTCCATAAGCGATTAAATGCTCTGATCTTCTCAGTATGATCTTCCCCACACGCTGCAAAAACTGCAATCGGATTATTTTCAACAAAAAAAACTTTCTCAGCACCGGCGCGTTTGGCAGCAGAGAGCCATTCACCCTTTTCCAGCCATTCGTTCTTGCGGAGTCTGTTCGGAGTGTCTGCAACTGAAAACAGTTCTCCGCTTTGAAAGTCCAAATCTGAGTATAGTTTTTCCAAGGCGATCATTTTTTTGATTTATCCATCATTTTTTTAATATAAATATGTTATGACTTTTCCCAAGTCTGCTCTGTACTGTTGGAAACTCGGAGCCTGTATATCTTCCGCGGCGCACCGGGCCGCTATTTCGCTCCATGTTTCCTTATTATGCGGCTGATGTTTTGCTGTGATCGTCCCGTTCTCCTACGTCAGAGTTTCCTTCTCCCGACAGAATCATCTCAATCATGGCAATTCTTTCAAGCTGGCATTCGCAAAGACTTCACCGGGCCCCATATATTCGAGTTTCTCTCTGATCCGGGGGATGTCAAAAAAATTATATGTCTGTGTTTTTCCTGTCTGAGAATCCCTGTAAACAAGCATCACCGATTTCTTGGCAATATCGTCGTCTAAGAAGTTTAAAATCATGGGGCTGTGTGGTTAAAAAAATTTGCTGGGTGGCTCTGACCATTTCATCCATCAGATATTCCATGACCTCATGATTCAGCCCGTCTTCGATTTCATCAAAAAGCAGCACAGAATGATCGGTTTGCAATTGTGAGAATATTGCGAGAATACGCAAAAATCCGTCGCTGACATGCTTTGCTTCTGTTGATGATGGGAGGGGGAAAAGACCATTCTCGCTGAGATTTTCAAATCTTTCATAAATCCGGAGTTCCTTCCATCCTGAGTGTCTGGCCTTAATATCATAATCGTCGAACTCGTCAAAAAGTCGCTGCATCTGTTTGTGAATATGCTGCTTTTTCTCTTCCGGAAGAGTGTATAAAAAAGCAGAAAGTTTCTCCCCTCCGATGCCCAGATCGCCTTCTGCTGTTCCTGCACGTTTTCTGAGGAGCATCGGATTCAGCAGTTCCAGCGTCTTTACTGACCTGAGGAAATGCCTGATACGAATCAGTTCGGCACCCAACACCTGTTCTTTCAATACACCCAGAACAGAGCCTTCATACTCGAAATCAATTGATTTTTTAATATCTCCCAGATGATAAAATCCCTTTTCCACCCTTAAAAGTATGGTTTGTTCACTATTCGTCCGGGCGATCTGTTCGCTGCCGCAACTTAGGGAACTAAGATTCAAGGTTCCTGACCATGAGTAATTTTTATCTTGCAGCGTAAAGCATAATTTAAAAGTTATCGTCCGGCTTTTTTTGAACTGGGATTTTATTTGTCTGGTTTTCCAATCTCTTGATTTCAGCCACTGGCCGACCTTTGCCCGG
>JAOZLU010000088.1:14319-16921 GCA_029934695.1 Desulfobacterales bacterium
TAAGACCCGGTTAATCGGTCTTACTATGGCTTTTACTGGTGTACTGATCCATCTCTGTAAACTTGAATTGTAAACCCTTTACATACGTCAACTGTAAACAGTTTACAAGTGCAATTTGTGTAAAATTGCTGCACAATATTGTATTCATTGTGTATTCAGGCAGATACAGACATATAAAATATATTGGCATATTATTTTCCCGGTTGGCATCAAGTTTGCATACTGAAAAGTAAAGTGTTTTGCAAGAGGTGCTATTTTGAAAACATCAGTTCATCATCTGGATATCCGGGGAGCGATTATTCCGATTACGCTCCTTAAAGTGACCCGGGCTTTCAGAGAAATAAACCCGGGCGAGATTCTCGAAATACTGGGCAGCGATCCAGATACCCGGAAGGACCTTTTTCAGGTTTTGAATGCGTTTCACTATCAGTTGATGGATATTGAGGAAAAAAATGCTTCTTATCGCATCCGATTAAAGAAAGAAGAATGACTCTGAGAACTTTTAATTTTCTGAAAAGGAGATAATAACAATGGCAGATCTGGATTTGAACACAATTGAGGCACAGAGTATGGTTGACGCAAGAGGCAGCGCATGTCCCGGGCCGCTTCTGGAGGCAAAAAAAGGGATCGGCAAGGTCAAAGTCGGTGAGATTCTTGAAATATTCTCCAATGATCCCGGAACCAGGGCTGACATTCCGGCCTGGTCCAAGAAAGTGAAGCATGAATATCTCGGCTTTCTTGAAATGGACGGTTATGATAAACACTATGTCAGAAGGAAAAAGTAGGCGGGGAATATTATGGCAACCCAGGCAAATAAAGGGAAAATACTGATTCTGGCCACGGAAACCTGCGCTTATCCAGGTGCCAACTCAGTGGGGCAGACCCATTCGACTTATCCTGCCAACACCTATATTCTCAGGGTAAGAGCCCCTGTGCTGTTTCCGGAGCAGTTCTATCTCGACTGTTTTGAAAAGGGGATCAGCGGCATCATTATTATGTCCTGCGGTGAGGAATGCCCGTATGAAGGCGCATATCATGCGCTGGCAAAGCGACTCGACCAGGTTTACAAAATGATGAAGGAGCGGAGTCTGGACATTCGGAGACTCCGCCTGACCGCAATATGTACGGTTTGCAACCGCGCATTTTTGAAAGAAGTCAATCAGATGAATGATCTGGTAAAGGAACTTGATGAAATCTGAAGTCTGAAGGATGAAATCTGAAGTCTGAAGGATGAAATCCAAGTCCCTTCATCCTTCAGACTTCATCCTTCTGGCAGAGGGGGAGAATGAATGGAGTCAAAACGAGAAATGAAATTTGACGCGCTTGTTGTCGGAGGCGGTATTGCCGGTCTTCAGACAGCACTGGATATGGCTGACCAGGGCTTTAAAGTGGCTATTGTGGAAAAGGACGCGTCAATCGGGGGGAAAATGATCCGGCTTTCCAAGGTGTTTCCCACGCTTGACTGTGCAAGCTGTATCACAACCCCGAAAATGGCGGCAGCAGCTCATCATGAAAATATAACGATCTTTACTTATTGTAATTTGAATTCCCTGGAGCGTGAGGGAGATGTCATAACAGCATCACTCACACAGCAGCCGAGGTATGTGGATCCGGTCAAATGTATCGGGTGCAGGCAATGTGAGTACGGCTGTCCGGTTTATGTGCCTGATGAGGAACAGGGGGGACTTAACGCACGGAAGGCGATTTATATCCCCTTCTCAAATGCAATTCCCCAGCTTGCTGTTTTGGATGTGGAAAACTGCTCGCTTTGCGGAAAATGTGCAAAGGTATGTCCCACAGACGCAGTTGATTTTTTTCAGCAGCCCGAGGATTTTGTCATCCGGGCTGACACGGCAGTTCTTGCCACAGGCTTCAGACTGACACCCGCGGATCAGAAGAAACAATACGGTGAGGGCAAAATTGAAAATGTCATAACATCACTCCAGATGGAACGAATTCTGGCACCGCACGGGCCTTATCAGCGGGTGCTCCGGCCTTCGGACGGCAAGGAGCCGGATTCAGTTGCTTATGTCCAATGTGCGGGTTCCCGTGACAAAAGTCTGGGAATACCCTATTGTTCAAGGGTCTGCTGTATGTATGCCATTAAGCAGGCCATGCTCCTTTCCGGGTCCTTGCCCATAGCGGACATTGTCATCTATTATATGGATATTCGTGCATTCGGAAAGGGATATGAGCAATTTTACCAGAATGCCAAAGCAATGGGCATTGAGTTTGTCAAGGCAAAAGTGGCTTCAATTACACAGGGAGAAGACCAGACTGTCGCGTTGCGCTACGAGAATCAGGAGGAAGGCGGTGTGGAAACCAGGGAACATGATCTGGTGGTTCTCTCGCTGGGCATGGTTCCTGACTGGAATCCGGCCGGAATCTGCGAGGTGGCCACAGATGATGATGCCTTTATAAAAAGTGTCATGCCTAAAATGGCACCGGCTCTGACGAATATGGAAGGTGTGTTTGCGGCAGGTGTGGCCACAGGCCCCAAAGATATTGTGGATAGCATCGTAGAAGCCGGATCAGCGGCCATGGAAGCGTCCGGATATCTGGTTGAAAAGAGAGGCTGAAGCTTGATGTTTGATGTTTGATG
>JAOZLU010000585.1 GCA_029934695.1 Desulfobacterales bacterium
CACGAAACACACGAAATATACGAAAGATGTGAAAGATGTGAAAGCTGTTTTTTTTTCGTGTAATTCGTGTGTTTCGTGGTAAGATGATTAAGATATAAACCACGAAACACACGAAAGGTAAGAAAGGCATGGCGGGTAAGGCATAAGTGGCTGGATTTTTTTTACAAAGCAGCATGAAAATGGCGGGCAGAATATCTGTGTCAGGTATGCGGAATTTTTTGAGATCGTCCGATATTTAATTTAAGTTTAAATTAATGAGCATTCAGGAGGGTTCGTATGGAACAAAGAGGACTTATTTTGGAAGTGTCTCCTGATATTTTGGAGGCAGTCAGACTGCCTCCGGGAGAAATAAAGAACGAATTGCGTAAAGAACTGGCGCTGGCGTTGTACCGACGAAGTCTCCTTTCGTTAGGCAAAGCCAGGGTTCTGGCGGGAATGAACCGGTGGGAGTTTGAGGAATTGCTGGGAAGACGCAGAGTGATACGGCATTACACGGAAACTGATCTGAGGGAAGACCTGCAATATGGACTTGGTGGTAAGTGACGCTTCAACTTTGATTCATTTGGCTTCCATTCGACGGTTTGCTTTGCTTAAACGGTTTTTTGGTCTGATACTGATTCCTCCAGCGGTGTGGCGGGAAGTTGTAGAATTGGGAGGCGGACGTTTCGGTGCTGACGAAGTCAGACGGGCGCGGCAAAAAGAGTGGATAAGTGTGGTGTTTCCTACGGATACGGGTTTACTACGACTGTTATAACGCGAATTGGATGAGGGAGAATCCGAAGCCATTGCTCTTGCTGTTTGCCGAAATGCGGATTTGATTCTTTTGGACGAATCAGAAGCTCGTAGAATTGCGGAACTGTATAATCTGTCAAAAACAGGTGTAATCGGGCTTCTGATCCGAGCGAAACAAGAAAAACTCATTGATTCTCTTAAAACGGAGTTAGACAGGCTTATGGAAGGCGGATTTTGGATAGATCAAAATTTGTATAATCAGGCATTGGTTGCCACAGGTGAGAGGTGATTCCACAGGCAATGATTGCAACCATCCATCAACCGGATTTTACCTTGGCTCGGTTTTTTTGACCGATGGCAGAAGAGCGGTCTTTATAATGGGGATACAAGGGAAATTATCTTCTTTTTCGGATATTACAGACCGTGTTTCGTGGTAAAATCATAAACAGGAAAACAGAAATGTTAAACAACAAGCCATGCTCTCGGGGCCAGATACAAAGACAGAAGCGTAGGCTTGCTTGCGGATATGACCGTGTTCAGTTTTCATCCTGTCAAGCACATCACTACCGGTGAAGGGGGGATGATCACCACCGATAATCCGAAGTTTACACGAAGAATGAGACGCTTCCGCAATCACGGAATTACCACGGATTTTCGGCAGAGAGAAAAACAGGGATCATGGTTTTATGAGATGACGGATTTGGGATATAACTATTCGGATCACAGATATCCAGTGTGCATTAGGGCTGTCGCAGTTAAAAAAACTGCCGGTTTTTCTGGAACGCAGAAGGAGGCGGGCGGCATGGTTTTTGGCTGAATCCGCCCATCACTCAGGGGATATTGCGATGGCAAAAGAAGCGGCACAGGCATTATTAAAAGCTGTTCCCAAGTTTGAACCGGCAAAAAAGCTTTTGGAGAAAATAGATAGAAAGTAACTGATGCTTATGTGTACTGAGATTGTTACCAAAAGAATTTAAAGAAAGTTTTTAAATGGGATATAAAGAAAAACTCTTCAAAAGAGATTTTGCAGGGGAATTGTTAGACACTTTTTCTGACTTGCAATTGTTGGATTATGGTTTTTGTTATCACAGGGGCCCGAATTTTCCTCAGGATGATGCAAACTGGTTTTTGTTGAAAAAGTAAAGTTTTTGAGTAATCGAACATCTGTATTGGCCGAAGGACTTTCTTATTGCTTGTGCAAAAGGGCTATCCACCTAAAGCGGGACAATTTTTGTCATCACCGGTGATCTGCTCCGGGTCAGTTCGTGTCATGCGGAACATCCTGATTTTACAGCCTGTCCCGGCTTAGGTGGGTAGCCTGCAAAAGTTTTAAAGGACAATGGGCTGATCAACGCCTAATATAAAAGGTTTTGATCTTCTCACCCTAAATAAAATATCGGATAATATCAGCGGCCCAAGTCACCTGAACTATTTTCACCCGCAATCCCTGAAACATCTTTTGACAAAATGCGGCTTTAATGTGCTTGAAGTATTGACACCCGGAGAATTGGATGCAGAACTCGTAAGAAAGAAAGTGCTAAACAAAGAGTTTGATATATCACAGCAGGCGTTTCTAAAGCGCATTCTCCTTGAACAATGGGAAGTTGCAGGTCAGCCTTTTCAGACTTTTCTTGCAAATAATTCGTTAAGTTCTCATCTGTGGATGGTTGCATCATTAACGCCAAAAAGATGAACCTGGAATGAGCATGACCAATGATTTCAGTGAGTTATCGGAGCATTGAGTATAAAAGAGATGAATGAGATGATGGCAGTTACAATAGATAATCGGGCAGTTGGGATCGGACATCCATGTTTCATTATTGCAGAGGTCGGGGTGAACCATAACGGAAATCCCGATATTGCAAAGAGTATGGTGGATGCTATCGCAGATGCCGGGGCTGATTGTGTGAAATTTCAGACTTTCAGTGCCGAAGAATTTGTTAATTCTCCAAATGAGATGTACGAGTATCATTCTCAGGGAAAAAAGGTCAAAGAATCCATGCTGGAAATGTTCAGGCGGCTTGAACTCAGGCGGGATGAGTTTGCAGGTCTGTTTGAATATGCAAGAAAAAGAGGACTTATTCCTCTTTCCACACCGACAGACCGACACGCTGCTGATTTGCTGGATGATTTGGGTGCGGGGGCGTTCAAAGTGGGATCCGATGATTTGGTTTACACGCCGTTTCTTGATTATATAGCTAAAAAGAACAAACCCATAATTATTTCTACGGGCATGGCGAATGCAACTGACATTGATCGGGCGGTGAATACTATTTCGGGTACGGGTAATGGACAGATTATCATTTTACACTGTGTATCACTTTACCCAACACCAGAGAACGAAGTAAATCTTCGGAAGATATCCACACTTCGCTCCATGTATGATTTTCCCATAGGCTTTTCTGATCATAGTGCCGGTATCACTGCCGCTCTAGGGGCTGTGACGCTGGGGGCGTGTGTTTTGGAAAAGCATTTTACACTGGATAGAAATATGCCGGGGCCGGATCACTGGTTTTCTGCGGATCCAGATGAATTGACAAGTCTTGTCAGAGAAGTTCGGCAACTTGAAAGTAATTTGGGACATGGTCGAATGTGGCCGTCAAAAGCAGAACAGGAAATGACTGCTGTTTGTCGCAGATCTGTCGTCACCGCGAAGGATTTATCAAAAGGTCAGATAATTACAGAAGCTGACCTTGCTTACAAACGCCCAGGTACCGGATTGTTGCCTTATGAGGTGGACAAGATACTTGGAAAGCGAACCCGCTGTTTCCTTCCGACAGGAATCCAAATTGAATATTACCATTTGGAAGATAGGGATAAATGAATAATAGTACAAGCCAAGATAAACATGGTGAGCAATATTTTTGGGATAAGATTGCACAAGAGCGAATTTACGCTGCTTTTGACAGGAGCGAGTATGCGGATGTTTTTGAAAAAGCTCTTGGAAAAAATCTCTCCGGCAAAACAATTGCAGACATAGGCTGTGCATCAGGAATATCAGCAGTAATGCTTGCCTCTCAAGGTGCCAAGGTCATTGGTGTGGATATTTCCCCTGAGCTCATACAGCAGGCTAAAAAATTGTGGACGGAATTTTCAGGGCAGACAGATTTTATAACAGGCGACGCTGAACATTTGAATATACGAGATAATTCAGTGAACGCATGTTTTTTCGGAGGTGTGTTACATCATTTTCCCGACAGAGAAAAGGTGTATGAGGAATCTCTCAGGATGCTCATATCTGGTGGCAAATTTGTCGCACTGGAACCCAACCGGCTTGATTTTCTTGAGCGAATAGAGTGGGGAGTAGCTGATCTGCGAGGCAAACTTTCACCTAATGAATATCCTATTGATCCGAATGAAATGCGGCGTGAATTAAAGAGAACAGGTTTTCACAGCATTCGATTTTGGACGATCAGGCATGACATCCCTTTTTTGGCTCAGTTTCCTGTTTTCAAATATTTTTTTAGCAGGCAAAAGGGATTTTGGCTGAAGAAGCCGATTCTGAGTTTCATCAACGCTTTCAGGTCGCCCGAACAGAGAGGAACTTTTTTCGTTATTGAAGCTACTAAGTATCTGGGCATAAATAACCTGAACATTTCAGCGCGTCTTTCTTGGAGAAAT
>JAOZLU010001111.1 GCA_029934695.1 Desulfobacterales bacterium
GCGTCTTTCTTGGAGAAATTTTATAATTCCATTCCCCGTGAAAATCAGCCCTCTCCATATTTAATCTCTCGATTTCCTTATCGGTTATTCTGATTCCGGTTTTATATTCGTTTTTATCCAAATGCGCTTCTATTTTCAGTCCTTTTCTTGTCGTCGTGCTTCCGATCAGACTGACCATGGTCTCATGACTTACCAACGGTTTTCCCCGCCAATTCTGTGTTATATGGGAGAACATCCTGTGTTCGATTTTATTCCATTTGCTGGTTCCGGGCGGAAAATGACATATGCTGATTTCAAGACCGAATTCGTCCGCGATTTTCTGAATGCACACCTTCCATAAACGGTTTCTGCTTCCATTGCTTCCTCCGCCGTCAGCTGTTATCAGAAGTTCCGATGCATCTCCATGTTCATGGGTTCCCATCCTCATCCACCATTGCCTTACTGTCTCACAGGCGAACTGGGCTGTGCTGCCGTCCGTTCCCACACTGACCCGGCCACTGTTGTCCGCAATGTCATATACGCCGTATGGTATCCCGTGCCCCAGGTCCTTATCTTTGAAATCATACATTCTCACCTTTTCAGGGCTTCCCTTCGGACGCCATTCCTTTCCGACATTTTTGAAGTCGCCGATCAGTTCCCGCTTCTTCGCATCAACAGAAATCACAGGCTCACCCGCCGACTGAAAAATTTTTGTCAGATTACTGATATGTTCAAACTGGGCATTTCTGTCCGGATGCGATGTCAGTTCCCGCGATTTCCGATTTGCCTGAAGGCTGTAATTCAGTTCGCGCAGAAGCTGGGCGACTTTCCTGTATCCGATATCAAAACCGTGTTTTTTCAGCTCGTCAGCCAAATTTCTCGTACTCTTGCATGTCCATCTCAGAGGAGATTCGGGGTCGCCGCGTGTGACAGGGGCAACCAAATTTTCAAGACAGCTCATCAGTTCCGGCTCTCTGTCAGCAATGCGTCTGCGTCCTCCGCCGGGCCTCCGAACTCTTTTGCAATTTTCAGAAAACCCGCTTATCTCCCTGATTCCGGCGGTTATTGTCGTTCGCGACAGACCTGTGGCCTTTGAAACCAGAGTTATGCCGCCACGCCCGATTGCCTTTGCCTCGACAGCTGCCCAGTGACGACGGTTCTTTTCATCGAATCTCGTTTTTATCAACTCGAACTTACTCCTGATCATATCCATATCTATTGTTTTCATATTCATAATGAGATACAGTAGCAGAAGTCGATAAATTGTTCAAGTTAT
>JAOZLU010000586.1 GCA_029934695.1 Desulfobacterales bacterium
CGATGTTCGATGTTCGATGTTCGATGTTCGATGTTCGATGTTCGATGTTCGATGCAACCCGTCCGGCGGTGAGGATATCATTCACCATTCATAATTTTATTTCATTCTTTGTAAAAATTCTAAAGCATATATAGCAGCTCTTGCGCCGTCGGCGCAGGCGGTGATCACCTGTCGCATGTCTGTGTCCCTGACATCACCCGCGGCAAAAAGACCAGGATGGGATGTCATCAGTTTTTCATCGGTTTTTATAAATCCTTCAGGAGTGGTTTCAACAGGGATATCCAGCATATCCAGTCTCGGTTCCCATCCGATGGCCAGGAATGCGCCGTTTACCCGTATTTTCTTTTTTTCCTCTCCCCTTATTATCACAAGGATTCCTTCGATCTGCTGCTGACCTGTGAAGCTGACAACCTGTGTGTTCAGGAGTAAGTGAATATTGTTTTGCTTCTCAATGGCTTTTTTCGTCACCGCTTCCATTTTGAGGTTATCCCCTCGGCAGATCAGAATTACCTGTTTGGCAAACTTGGATAATGACAAAGCCCCCTGACCTGCCATATTGCCGCCGCCAATAACTGCGAGGGTCGCATTCTTATTTCGGAAAAAAGGCCCGTCACACAGAGAACAGTGGAAGACCCCTTTCTTGTTCACATTCGGAACATCCAGAGTTTTCGGTATCACGCCGCATGCGATCAGAGCGGTTGGGGCAAAGTATTGCCGGGAATCCGCGCCAATTCCCATGAACTGTTCATCATCATGACTCAACAGGTTCAGTCGGGCCATGGGAAGCACAGCACCTTCTTTCTGGGCCTGTGTAAACATCGTGACACCGAACTGGGTGCCGGGTATTCCGCCCACGAACCCCGGGTAATTCATTAAATTTTCAATCATGTTAAGATTGCCGCCAGGGGTGTCTCCGAAAACAGCGATCTTCATTCCCATCCGCTGTCCGTATATCGCGGCAGTCAGTCCGGCAGGGCCGGTTCCTATAATTATCAAGTCATATTGATTTTCCGCCATCTTGAATTATCTCCCAAAGCGAATTGAATTCCGGACACCGGTGTTGAATAATAATTCCGATGTCAATTTATGCCAATTATAAAAAATAATCCGTCATGTCATTCCCTGAAAGTGGGAATTTTCCAGTTGGCTGAGATCATACGATGGATTTCTGCTTCCGCAGGAATGGCACCCTTCTATTTTTTATAAACAGAATTATACACAAACATTGATTTCACCTGATCATTGAGTTTCAGCAAGTTGCAAGAAGCTACAGTTCAGAAGATTATAATATAACTGCATACAATATGCAACTTTTTTTTAATCGTTTAAAATCAGTCAGTTATTTTCATGGCAGGTTTGTTTTCTGAGAATTGACACATCTGAAAAAATAATTCATTTTACACGCAGGGAATAATTCATACAGAGGCATTTATTGCCTGAAACATCTCTGCATTAACAGCTTTGTTTCAGAACCAGGGGCCATTTCCGGATTCACAAACTGCTTGACAGGAGTTCCGTAAAGGGGATACGGGGTCGGGCCACAGCAAGTCGTTGATATTAAAATAATTACCTGCTTATTTTGGCTTCAAAAAGGGCCTATATTGCTCTTTTCGGGGCCAAAAAATGCGATATGGGAGGAACATCCCCGGCCCCGAACATCCCTTATGTTCACCGGGTACCAAATTTTCTTGAAACCGGACAGACAGTATGATAAGTTCTGTCTGTACAGATTATGGGCAAGGAAAGAATTGAGAAAAAGCGGCGATCCTGTCGCTATATTAAGGAGGTGTGATATGATAACAAGAGCTGCCATAAAAGCAAGGATTGACGAGGTTGAGAATGAATATCTGGACATATTATACAAAGTTGTCAGATCCTTTGTGAATTCGGGACATTCTGATCGTGTGCAGGAAATACATAAAAGGTCTGAATGGCATGATTTCATAGAAAAATTTTCCGGATGTCTGGCAAATGATCCCATCGAAAGAGGGGCGCAGGGAGAATATGAAATTCGGGAGAACATGGAATGAATTATCTGCTTGACACGAATATCTGCGTCTATTTTCTGAACAGGCGATATGAAAATCTCACCCGGCGGTTCAGTGCTGTCAGTCCGGAACAGATTGCGGTCTGCTCAGTTGTCAGGGCCGAACTGTTTTACGGAGCCCTGAAAAGCGGCAATCCTTCAAAAAATCTGAACACGCTGTATGAATTTCTTAGCCGTTTTCATTCGTTTCCCTTTGATGACAGAGCCGCTGAAATGTACGGCCAAATTCGTTCCGCTCTGGAAAAGGCAGGCACTCCGATCGGTCCGAATGACTTATTTATCGCTGCGATTGCCATTGCAAATGATCTGACGCTTATTACCCACAATAAAAAGGAATTTGACAGGGTTGAAGGATTAAAATCTGAGGATTGGATAAATCCATAGATATGCAAGTAAGGATAAACTGTCGTCGGCTCTCAAACTCCACTGAAGGGATATGCGATACAGCTTCCAATGCATCAGCAATTCTGCCCGGCTTTAAAGCCGTAAACTGAGTTCAGAACCCACATTGCCTCAATCAGTACCAATTTTGAAATAAAAAGCTGTTCCCCGTTTCTCTCCGCCTCTTCCAGTCTTTTCACGATCTGATTATTCTGTTTCTGATCATCATTGACAAGCAGTCTGACCAAAATATTTGTATCCAATCCTATCATTTGGCTTTTTCCCGATGATATGAGGCTATGGCGGCATCCATTTCTTCCACAGACACAGTTTTGTCAGTTTTTAAAATTCCGCAGACATCCCTTACTGACAGTGTCCTGTCACAGGGGCGCAGCACAACAGCCCTGCCGGGTGTCATTTCAAAATTTATCCGGTCCCCCGCACGAATACCCAGGTATTCCCTGATTTTTTTGGGAACAGTGATCTGCCCTCTGTCTGTCATTGCGGCTGATGTCATTTTATTATTCCCCCGTTATTTTCAATATGGAACTGCCCGTATCTGATTTTCTGTTCCTGTTCACTGACGCAATGGTCACCGTCGGAATGACAGTCCGGGTCATACGCCTGCTTAAAAATAGATAATACATATCCGGTATTCTGTCAAGATCAGCAACAAAACAAACAGCCCGTCTCCCTCAGAACACACTCTTCAACAGGGGAGGGAAATTCGGCAAGTTCGGGTTGTGGAACAGTTCGGGCGGATTCAGCGGGATTCGGGAACCCCCGGCGAAAAAACGTGCTGATCAGTTACGAAAAATTAAGAGAGCTGACAGGTTCCGGGACTTTCGGCAACTTTCAGGCTGCTCACAGAAAGTGGGCTGGCGATGCGCTGACAAAACGTGAATACAGGCGTGAAAGTCACCGGACTGAGAGTATTGCGTGGGCAGTGAGCAGTTTGCTGGAAAAATTCATTCTCAGCCGGGTGTCAGTTGTGAGAGGACGCAGAATTTCTGAAGCCGGGAAAGCTTTTCAGCTTCGTGAGGAGACAGAATCCTGTAACGCTCTTTCTGATGCCGAAAAGGGCGACATAGGCCCTGAAAACGCCTGTTTTGGAGTCTGTTTCGCTTACTTTTCAATATTTTAGCTTGGTCCGACCCAATTTACCCTAGCAAATTTTCAGTTCTCCCGATTCTTTTTTCTATGCACAAGCCACTTTATTCCGGTCTTCAAGAATTTTCTCTTTAAGCCACAGATTTACCAATGTCTCAGGCAATACTCCTCTGATATATGCCAATTTATCTATGTAAACAGATAAATCTCTTTCAACTGCAAAATAATTTTTTTCTGATTTCAGTTCGACCTCGAATTGCATATCTCTCTGAAAATTTTCATAATCAGCCAGACTGTGTGTATCCCAGAAGTTAGCGGCTTCTTCTATCGTCTTAAATTCATCAGGCAACGAATCTCTGTTATTTTTTCGCATAATTTTTCCTTTCTTTTGAATCCATATCCCGTGCTGTGACTATTAATGCCTCCTTAGTCAGCTTATATATGAATAATACAGTCACATACCTCCCCGCATCTGTTCGTCCGCGGGCTGAATATAAATTCTCGTTTCTGACCTTACCCTTTTCAATTAATTTAAATTTTGGCTTATTCTGAAAAACTTCTTCCACTTCTTCATGTGATATATTGTGTTTCCAAATAAGTTTGTCTACAATGTCCCTGTACCAGATAAAACTCTCAATTCTCATTTAGCTTCTCTTATTTTCTTATCAAAATGCGTTCATCTTTTTCCGCCCTGTAATTTGCTAACAGTGTTGATATATGGAAAAAATTCCACATACCACCCCTATACGATGCAAACTTTTCCACCTGTTGGAATATTGCGCCGCAAAACATGGAAAATCCCCTCTGAACTT
>JAOZLU010001112.1 GCA_029934695.1 Desulfobacterales bacterium
GTTGTTTCTTCTGCTTTCATTGTTCCTCCTCCTTTTTAAAAGCGTTTTTATTGCCCTCTGTAAATTACAATCGTCTATTATTATGATGCCGGAATCTGAGATTCATAGTACTTCCAGCATATTCCCATAGTTCCGAAGTTTTCAAAATTTCGGAAGTATTATATTTTATGACTGAATGTTTTGTTCAGATGAACCTTTGACAACAGCATGATAATTGTCGGCATTGTTTTTTTGTAATCAGCATCAGCATAAAAATATATCGTACTCGGCACAAATATGGCAAGGCCCGCAACCGTTCCCCCGATAAGGTCCAGTACGGCTTTTCCGCTGAATCCTCCGATACCTGTCGCCAGAATCTTTATTCCGGACATCAGGCCCATTGTGCCGGCAACGATTTTAAATCCGATCTGGGTAAGCACAGATCCGCCGATAATTCCCAGCATTCCTCCGGCAGAGACTGCCAGCATCCCGACAACAATGCCTTTTGTGATAACGGAGTCCATGACTTCTTTTGTTATTCTGTGTTTTATATAAGTCCTTTTGTTTACAGAATTCACCATCTCGGCGTTTATTAAACGGCTGATTTCATCTGCAACCCGTTTCTTTTCCTCGTTTTTGAGCCTTTTCCACCATGCCTGTGTTTTTGATTCAAACAGCCTAAGTATCTCTTTCTCAATTTCTTCTTCTGTATGATGATCATTCAGTTTATATCTTTCTGATTTATATCCTGATAAATTGTCTGCCACATCAATAAGAATCTGTTTATAAGGAAATTCATGCTCAAATCGGAAAAAATGGGCAAAATTATGGCTGGCAGCCCGCCTCAGCTCAGAACTGATAAGGTGTTTCAGCTCATCACGCGTGCATTGTCTATACGTTCTCCCTGTCTTTCCAAGACCGTATTTCAGCAGGAAAATCAGATCCGCCTGATCCAATTGTTCCATCAAATCATATAATCTGTCGTTTCTTGGCATTTGTCACCGATCTGTCCCCTGACAGGGCAGAACATCTTTCACTGGATTCAAAGAATCAAACAACATTGTTACTTTGTCCAATACTCGAATTTTTTAAATATGTCAACATAAAAAAACACTGATCATAACGGCTCCGAAGCAATTTTCAAAATTGCTTTACTGTAAGGCAAATTTTCAATTTGCCGGAAGCAGTCTGCAAATCCAATTATATTTAATAATTTCGTTTGTGTATTTTTTTGTATGTATGTTTGTTTGAGGGGAAGCAAAAATTCATTCTGCA
>JAOZLU010001113.1 GCA_029934695.1 Desulfobacterales bacterium
TGATCAGGCTGAACGTGACAAATATGAGCAGATTCACCAGGAAGAGCTTTGTCGGGATGCTTCTGAATTTGAATAATAAAGTGAACTTTTTCATGCATACTCCGTTGATCCGTGATTACTGTTTCTCCGTTTTTACCAACTCGACACCTTTCAATGCCATCGGTTTGGGCTTGATTCCAAGTGCTTTCATGGTTATCACATTAATGAAGGCTTTTCCGTTTTTGTTCCGGGTGATGGGAATCTGAGAGAGCGGGGTTCCCTGCATAGCCTGTAAAAGCATTTTTGCAGCAGTTTCTCCCTGCTCCTGCCCCCTGCTGATGATTGCACACAATACGCCGTATTTCACCATGTATATGACACCGCCTATTGTGGGTTTACCGAAAGTTTCCGTCAGAATGGGTACAACATCTTTCTCTGTAAGGGCTTTTCCGCTCTCGTCTCTTAACCCTTGCAAGGCATGCAATAATAATACATCACATTGTTCTCTGAGTTCTTTTGCCATTGTCACAGCTTCTTTGAGCTTCTTCGGGAGCTTAAAAATAACAGATTCTACTGAATAAGTATCTGAATTGCTCTGAATGATTTGCACAAGTGCTCTTCCTGTCGGGTTGTCTGCTGTCATGACACCCAGAACTTTGACGGAGGGGACAAGCTGCTGCACGAAAGCAATTGACTCTCTGAGATGTTGCCGCTCCAAAATTCCGGACACATTTGAACCCGGGTATCCGTATTTCTCAGGTGCCGCATTTACGCCGCAAAACATTATCGGGGTTCTGACTTTGTCTTTCAGGTACGGAACAACGAACATGGACTGGGCATTATCATCCGCTGCAATGACACCGTCAGGCTGAAATTCCTGATACAGAGTGTATGCCTCTTTCGCTTTTTCTTCCCCTCCTTGAGGATTCCTTTTCGTATCCATGTAGAAATATTTCATCTCACAGGTTTCCGCCGGCACAGAGCAGTCTATTCCTTCTTTGATCTCTTTGTTCCAAGGGTAATCTTCATCATAACTCATCACCACCAGCACTTTGAATTTGTCAGCAGCCTGACTTGTCTGGGGGAACAGTCCGCAAATGCAAAAAACGGCCAACACCCCAAAACAATACAATTTTTCTCTTAACATGACAATCTCCTTTTTTAAATTTGAAACTTCCGAAGTTTTTAAAACTTTTGCCGGACGGGGTTGCAAACCCCGTCCGGCAGATGTTCCGTCCGGCAGATGTTTCGTCCGGCAGATGTTTCGTCCGGCA
>JAOZLU010000587.1 GCA_029934695.1 Desulfobacterales bacterium
AAACATCAAACATCAAACATCAAACATCAAACATCAAACATCAAACATCAAACACTCCGTCAATTGTTGCCCCGCAATAACTGCACTGGCCGTTTTTTACCTTATGTTTCCTGACACTGAATCCCCATCGGTCAATCAGGGTTCTGCCGCAACTGTGGCAAAAGGTGTCTTCCCCTTTTTCCCCGGGAACATTGCCCACATAAACATATCGGAGTCCGGAATTTATGCCGATTTCACGGGCCATGACAAGGCTTTCAAGCGGGGTGGGCAGGCAGTCTGTCAGTCTGTAAGTGGGATGAAAACGGCTGATGTGCCAAGGGGTTTCAGGTCCCAGTTCCTTTGCAATGAATGATGCCAACTGCTCAAGTTCCTCTCTGCCGTCATTCATTCCCGGAATCAGCAAGGTCGTAATCTCCACGAAAATTCCCAGAGATTTCATTTTTTTCAGACTCTCTTTGACAGGTTCCAGCTTTGCCCCGCAGAGTTTTTTGTAAAAGTCATTTGTGAACGCCTTCAGGTCAACATTCGCCGCGTCAAGATAGGGAGCTATCATGTCCAGAGCCTCGGGCGTCATGTATCCGTTGGTAACAAACACATTCTTTATCCCTTTTTCGGATGCGATTTTGGCAGTGTTAAAGGCAAATTCAAAATATACGGTCGGCTCAGTATAAGTATAGGCAATGCTTTTGCAGTTTCCCTGTTCAGCCTCACGGACCACCGTTTCCGGCAAACATGAATTCCCCATGATCAGCCCGTCATTATCCGATGGCATCTGGGCAATATTTGCGTTCTGGCAGAATCGGCATTTGAAATTGCACCCCACCGTTGCAATGGAATAGGACAGACTTCCCGGCAGAAGATGAAACAGAGGCTTTTTTTCAACAGGGTCAATATTTTGAGCAATGAGTTTCCCATACACCAGGCTTTTCAGGATGCCTGCCTGGTTTTCCCGGACATTGCATATTCCGCGGCTGCCTTCCTTTATAATACAGCGATGGTTGCAAAGATTGCATTTTACTTTTCTGTCCTTCAAAGGTTCATAAAGATATGCTTCCATGATTCCCATTTATCTCCATTCTTGTAAAAAAGTAAAAAGTATAAAAAGTGGAAGGTTTAAGGGAACTCACTTTCAACTTTTCACTTTCAACCTTTCAGTTTTTCACTGTCGAATAAAATTCAATCTTGGATTTTCAATTCCTTTGTTCTTGCCAGACCCGGCACAGTGCCGTTTGTTGAAGGGTCTGGTGTGCAGGGAAGTTCAAGAGGTCTGGTTCTGAAACGGGGAACAAGTGTAATCGTCATTCCTGCAAAGGCACCAAAGGGGCATTTTTGTATTAGCTGGGAGCATTCTATTTTGTTGCAAATTTTGCCCCTGCCACTTGAAAATTGGCATACAGTTCGCCAGGACATCGGGACATCTCCCAAAATCGTCCAGATCGTATGCTTCAACTCCCATATACTGAAAAAATGGGCATGATTATAAATGGTATTTGTAAATATCCTTTTGACCCGCAATCCGGTTCCCCTGAATGAATGCCTGTTCAGAAATCCGATAAATACCTTATTTTTTGCAACCCTGCACGCTTCCCGAATTGCCATTTCGGGATTTTCTGCAAATTCAAGTGTTTTCACAAGACAGGCATGGTTAAAGGAATTATCGCTAAAGGGAAGGTCTTCGGCAAATCCCTTATGCAGATCTACACGGTTTCCCAAATTATTCGATGCAATGTCAAGCATATACTGAGACGGATCAAGTCCTGTCACCGAAAGCCTTTTTTCAAGGAAAGGAAGAATCGCCGCGCCGGTTCCGCACCCGATATCAATCACGCGTTCCCCGATCATCGGTCCGAGCATACTGAGCATCAGGCAACCTTCAAGTTCAGTAACATATCTGTTTTTTGGTTTGTCAGACCATTTTTCATAAGTGACAGCATCATCAAAGCTGAAAATATAACCCATACATGATATTTAAAGGAAAAAAGTGATTTTATCAAGAAAAAACCTCACCTGGTAAACGAATTAACAGAAGCTGGCCAAAATAAAGCCGTTTCAGAGTGAAAAATGAAAAGTCCCTCCGGCTTTCAATCTTTTTGCCGTCGGGATGGGAAATGGTATATTTCAAGTCGTCCTGCGGACAGGATAATTATGTATCCGCGAGAAGCACTGAGATCAAGACAAACTGGCATCTTCCTTCGTGGACCCACTGAAATTAAGGCAAAACTGGTGTCTTCCTTCGTGTCCTTCGTGATTTCCTTCTCTGATGGTCCGGCGATGACCTGCATCGGCTGTGAAATACTCTTCTATGTAATTAGTATCTGCTGAAAATCTCCTTCGAGAGATTACCCCACAGTCCGGTACGGGGTTAAAATTTTATGATTTAAGGGGTTTTAAATGCTTTTTACAGAGTTTCGGGAAAAAAATTGTCGGAAATCCGGTTTTTCGGACGCACCTCCCCTCTCCTCGGAACAGCCGGTTCCGGACCTGAGCAGGGGCGAAATTTCGGAAAGCCCTGTGAAATCAGGCGAGACCGAGTTTTTTCAGACTTGCCTCCTCACTTTTGCCCGGAATTACAGGCGAAGGTGGGTTCAGATCAGCAATTCAAAACAGCTCCGCACTGATCTGAAAATGAACCCCCTCATCCTGAAGATCATGCTCGCCGGAGTTGTCAATATCTCTCAGGCCATATCCCCAGTAAACTTCTGCAAGGATTTTGCTGCTGATGGACCAGCGCAACCCCAGCCCCACGCTGGAAATGCTGTCAGGCGATGGATCGGGCCTGTCGGTGTTCCAGCCCTGGGCGAAATCAAAAAAAGGCCCCAGATGCAGAAAACCGTCATTCTGGCCTTTGCTCAGACCCGGAATTTTCAACTGCACCAGCGGAATCCGCAATTCAAAAGAGCTGATCACCCCGTTGTCCGTTGTGAGCTGGTTCTCCCTGTAGCCCCGGACGGTGGATGCCCCGCCAATGGAAAATTTTTCCATGGGCAGAAGCGGATCATCGGAAAGCCGCAGGTCCGTCCGGAACAGTATCTGGCTGTTCAGAAAGCTGATCCGCCTGAGCCACTGAAATTGGCCCAGCCAGGTGATGAAACGCCCGTCAGCAACATCCCCTTCGTTTATTGTAGCGTCCATCATGTCAAGCCCGAAGCCGAAGGTGGAACGGGCCGCGATCACCTGGGTCAGTGTGCGGTCCACCCATTCCTGGGAAAAACGCAGGACAGATATCTCGCTTTCACCGGGAATGTCTGTCTCAGTACCTTCTGCAAAGGAAAACCGGTCGTCCAGCAGGAATGTCTCACTTTTCCGTTTTTCAAGCGTCAGCCCCATTGAAAATTTCTTGGAAAGTGTTTTATAAAACGGATGGCGCAGTGAGACGCTGTAAGTATTAGTTTTGCTTGCTATGTTCAGTTGTTTGAAGGGATCGGCCACCACCTCCGATTCCGAACGGTCAAAATCAAAGGCCAGGGTCGTATCCCACCTGGTCAGCGGGATAGTATAATTGACTGAATAGTCATCCAGTCCTTCGCTCAGGCCGTAATTCGCACTCAGAGCATCTCCCCAGCCTGTCAGATTGATATGCCGGATGCCAATCTCACCACGGTAAGCCCCGATCCCGGGAGAATTGTGGTTGTTGAATGTGAGCGTCAGATGGTAGGGCCTTGACTCATCCACCTCCACATTGAGGATGGCTTCCCCCGGTTCAAGTCCGGGTCCCAGATTTGCAGTGATGTTCTCGATACGGGGGTCCTGCTTGACAAGTTTCAGACGTTCCTGCAACGTGATGATGTTCAGGGGGCCTTTGTCGGCATCTGTCGCAAGTTCCAGGCGTTTGGAAATGTAGCCGGTGCGGAGCCATGTATTGCCGGAAATCTCCGTCCGGGACAGCCATCCCTCAACGATACGAATGGTAATAATCCCGTTTTCCAGCTTCTGATCCGGGATCACCGCACCGGAATTCACATAGCCGTTGTCA
The DNA here is from genome assembly GCA_029934695.1 of Desulfobacterales bacterium. GTDB lineage: Bacteria > Desulfobacterota > Desulfobacteria > Desulfobacterales > 4be13 > JAOZLU01. The sequence goes on from JAOZLU010000587.1 coordinate 3,974, forward strand.
ATGTAAAAACGGGTCACCCTGTTTTTTGCCTCCTGCATCTCCTCCGCGGTTATCTCACGGTTTTCATAAGGTGCAAGGAGTTGGCCCAGTTCCTCATTGGAAAAGACCGTATTGCCTTCCAGCCGGAATTTGTTCACATACACCTTTCCCACAGACGACAATTGGGTTTCATCCTCCTGAAGCGGCGGCAGTCCGCCTTCCGGTTCGGCTGCCTCTGTGTAGTCACAGATAAAAGCCATCCCCACAGCCAGTATCAAAGTTAAGAATTTTTTCAAAGCGATACTCTCCTTTTCTGAAATTTGAAATCGGAAGTGTTCCTACAGATGATTTTGAATTTCCAATTTCTCATTCCCTTTACATTGAAATTCACC
>JAOZLU010000588.1:0-1862 GCA_029934695.1 Desulfobacterales bacterium
AACATCCAATGACCAATCCCAGTCTTATTCTGAAAATTTCCCTTTTTGCAACTGGGTGTGCGGGGATTGTTGCTGAATTTGTTCTTTCCACGCTTGCAACTTATCTGCTGGGAAATGCCATATTTCAGTGGGCCATTGTCATGTCCCTTATGCTGTTTGCAATGGGAGTGGGGAGCCGTTTCAGCAGGCTGTTTCATCATGATCTTTTGGATACCTTTATTATTGTCGAATTTTCACTGTCCATATTGTGCGCTGTTTCTGCTGTGCTGGCATATTCCTTTGCATCTTATTCAAATGATTCCGGTCTTGCCATTTATGTCCAGGCGTTTGCCATTGGAAATCTTATCGGTCTTGAAATTCCCCTTGTCACCCGGATGAACGAGGCGTATGAGACTCTCAGGGTCAATATATCCGGCGTGATGGAAAAGGATTATTATGGAGCGCTTGTGGGAGGGCTTGTCTTTGCTTTTTTTGCACTTCCATATATGGGACTGACTTATACTCCGATTATTCTTGGCGCAGTCAATTTTTTCGTTGCCTCCCTGGTGCTGTGGAGCCTGTTTCCCCTTCTGAAAAGAAAAAAGCTCCTTGTGTCCGGTTTTGTGATGACATTCTTTTTCCTGATCATTCTGGGGATTTTTGCAAAACCTGTGATCATGTACGGGGAACAGCGCAGATATCGTGACAAAGTGATTTATTCAGAGCAGACCCGTCATCAGAAAATTGTCATCACCCGTTGGAAAGATGATTACTGGCTCTATATCAACGGCCAGGAGCAGTTTTCCACTTATGATGAGGAAAAATATCATGAGCCGCTGGTACATCCTGCCATGAAGCTTTCATCTGACAACAGCAATGTGCTGATCCTCGGGGGCGGGGACGGGCTTGCTGTACGCGAAGTGCTGAAGTATGAACGCGTGAAATCTGTTACCCTGGTTGATCTGGACCCGGCAATGACAAAGCTTGCAAAAGAACATCCAATGCTGCTTTTCATAAACGACGGTTCAATGAACCATCCCAAACTGAAGATTATTAATAAGGATGCTGCAAAATTCGTAAAAGAGGATTCAAATCTGTACGGGGTGATTATCATTGATCTGCCGGATCCGGATTCTGCTGACCTGATGTCTGTGTATTCAGAAAGCTTTTACAAAAGTCTTGGCAGGCATCTCATCCGGGGAGGTGTCCTGATAACCCAGGCCACAAGCCCCTATTTTTCAAGACAGGCATTCCTGTGCATCTTCAAAACCATCAGGCATTCCGGTTTTTCAGTCCTGCCATTTCATAATCAGGTCCCGACTATGGGGGAATGGGGCTGGGTGATGGGGGTAAGGCATGAAGATATTGGGGAAAAAGAATTGAAAGAGCTTGTGACTGCCCTCAGCTTCAGGGATATTGATACCCGCTTTTTAAACAGGGACGCTGTGATTTCAATGATACATTTTGGCAAAGGGGTGCTGGATGAAAAAGACATGAAAGACATCAAAATAAACACAAAGATAAATCCGGTATTGTATCATTATTATTTGTCCGGGTCATGGGGGATGTATTGACAGGTAGAAAATTGCCCCCCTGAAATACTCTTTTTACCCCATTGCTTTATTTGGTGGAAAGTTCAAAGTAACTCTGCCGGACGGGGTTTGCAACCCCATCCGGCAATGTTCAAGATGTGATATCATAAAAAAATTCACACAAAGCCACAGAGAACACAAAGAAGCATAAAAGCTTTTCTTTTTTTCTCTGTGATCTTTGTGCCTTTGTGTGATATCATAAATAAATTCCACACAAAGCCGCAAAGAACACAAAGAAGCTTTTCTTTTTTTCTCTGTGATCTTTGTGCCTTTGTGTGATATCATAAATAA
>JAOZLU010000588.1:1962-4344 GCA_029934695.1 Desulfobacterales bacterium
CTTTTTTTCTCTGTGATCTTTGTGCCTTTGTGTGATATCATAAATAAATTCCACAAAGAACACAAAGAGGCATCAAGTTTTTCTCTGTGATCTCTGTGTCTTTGTGTGATATCATAATAAAATTTACACAAACCTTTCAACTTTCAATTTTTTGCTGGTGAAATAACTTGACAAAAAAAGGCTTTTTTTATAATTAATGAAAGATTAGATTATAGTAAGGGGTCGCTTACATGAAAACAAAAATGCCAATCTGAAAAAATGGAGTGTTCTTATGGTTAAGAAAAAAAAGGTGTTCGGCGCGGGGAACGGGTTGAAACGCTTTCCTGCATGGTGGAAAGATATCCCAAAATTTTTTCTGCTTTTTTGCATTGCTTTATTCCTGGCCGGTTGCGCCAGCATGCCCACCGAGAATGAAATTGTGACAGGACGGGAAGAGGCTGCCAAACAAGATCTGCTGGTAATCAGACCAGTGGGAATTAATTTTGAAGCACCACTGACATTGGAAGATTGTATCCAGATCGGATTAAGAAACAATCTTAAACTCCGTGTCGCAGACTTTGACAAGGAGATTGCAAGCAAAGAAACCCTGGCGGAAAAACTCAGAATGCTGCCCGGCCTGACCATTGACGGGAGGTATGAATATCGGGACAAACTGAGAAAAAGTGATGTTTACAACTGGAAGACAGATCAGGATCAGCCGGATTATACAGTGTCCGAACTCAAGGACAGCGGGAGAGCCAATCTGTCACTGACCTGGAATGTCATTGACACTGTGCTGGCATACGTACGTTCCGGCCGGTCTGAAATGCGGGAACATGTCCTGGAAAAACGGCGCCATCGTCAGGCCCAGTTCCTTGCCCTGGATATCACCGAAGCTTACTGGCAGGCTGCCGCGGTGGAAGATGCTCTGGATTATGTGCATACTGTGGAAAGAAAGCTGAAAGTCCTCAAACGGAATATTGACAGTGCCGTAAAATTAAGGGCACTGGATATAATGTCTGCAAAAGAGGCTGAGATGCGGCTCAAGGAACTGGAACTGACCATACGCAAACTTCAGGCCAGGCTTTCCAAGGCCCGTCTGAACCTGTCCGAGTATATGGGACTGAACCAGAATGTGGAGTTCACATTGTACCGTGCGCCCATCAAACCGGTCGTGGCAGCTCTTCCCCACACTAGGGACCTGGACATTGACAGACTTGAGGAATATGCCCTGACCCATCGTCCCGACCTGTTTGAGACTGATATGAATGTCCGTATGCAGAAACAGGCTGCAAAAGAAGCTTTCTGGAAACTTTTCCCGGGGGTGAATTTCTTTGCTGCATCCCATTATGATGCAAACCGGCTGCTCCTTTCCAATACATGGAACTCTGTGGGAGCCGGCATCGGCTGGAATCTGCTGGATCTTCCTTCCCGTATTGTGGAACTTCAGGCCAGCGGAAAAGGTGTGAACATGGCTGAAACCCAGCGTCTTATGCTGACGGTGGGAGTTATCACCCAGGTCCATATTGCTCTGCTGGATTATGCCATCAAAGTGGACCGTTTCAGGTTGCTTGAAGACACTTATGTATTATCTGCTGATCTTCTGGACATGGCAAAAGAGAAGAAAGCTGTGGGCAAACTGCCTGCATTGGCAGTCACCCAGCGTCACCTTGAGGAAATGGCTGCCAAGCTTCGCCGGGATGAGGCTGTGGTGGATCTGATCGTGGCGCACAAACAGCTATGTGTCGCTGTGGGAATTGACCCTCTGGATTGTGACAGCAGCGGGATTTGCGGAGCAAGAAGCGGCGGGATGGCAGACACATCGCCTCTGAAAAGATGGAAATGCACGGAATGTGGCTATATTCACACCGGGCCCCGTCCTCCGGACACATGTCCGATATGCGGAGCCAGCCGAAGCCAGTTTATTGAGTATTCCGGAGAAAAAGATGAATTGATTGATGATGTGGGAAACTGGGGAAGCAGAGGAGGGGGTGAGCCTATCGTCAGAAGCGAGTCTGCTGACATACTGTCCAGAAGCGCGCCGTCTCCCCTATCAGACCGGTTTGCGTCGGATGCGTCAGATTCATTCCTGTGGAAGCTGCAGGTCGGCGCCTTTTCCAAACAAGAGGGGGTGGCCAAAAGAATTGCACAGATCAAAAATGCGGAGCTGCGCTTACTTGATCCCAGAGATATGGAGATTGAAACCAAACGGGTTTCCGGTCTGGGACTCATAAACAGAGTGCGTTTCAAGGGCCTGACCCAGGCAGATGCCAAAAACATGTCAAACGAACTCAGACGAAAAGGCATGGAATACTGGATCATTCCGCCTCACAGTGCACACTGGTAAAATTGGATGTTGGATGTTGGATGTTGGATGTTGGATGTTGGATGTTGGATGTTGGA
>JAOZLU010000589.1:0-2889 GCA_029934695.1 Desulfobacterales bacterium
TATTTTTTTAGGGTACCTTCTGTTTCTGCCCGGAATTAAAAGTTTAGAGATTAATGCTAAAAGTTTGCAGATTAAGATTATAATGAAAAGTAGTATGGCTAAAAGGATGACGATACTGATCATCACTATTGTCATTTCTATTATCTGGTTAAAAAATTTCGTCATAATTTTTCAGGTTCCTGATTTTTTCCCTCAGTCTGATGTTTTCAAATTTTTCCTCAGACATTCTCTGAATATCCTTCACAGCCTCTTCCGGCATCTGTTCCAGCATTATTGCTATTTTTTCTATTCTGGGATCATTTCTGGCATATTCGGATATCCGTTTGTCCGATTCCAACTTCTGCTGTCCTATTTTCAGAATTTTTTCTAATGGATATCCACATGCATTAGCTATGTTTTCACATATTGTAATGCCTCCTTCCCTATTATCATTTAATATTTCACTTAAATAGGATGGGGATATTCCTGCTTTATGAGCTACTACTTTCTGATTTAAATCTTTTTTTTGTTTTATTATGCTTTTAACAGCTATTCTGAAATATTTTTTTGCACACATATCAATTCTTTTCCTGATTATAACGGATTCAGGGGAGGCTCCCGCACCTGCCCACAGACATATCCGGTTTAAAGCTCTGTGCTCCAGGTTTAAGCTTTGTGGCCCCTTTGTGCCCTTTGTGGTTAAAAAGGTGCGACACAGGGCTGATTTCAGGCCTCCCTGAAAGCGTTATAATCAGTTCTTTTTTTATTATATTTTTAAACTATTCTCTTTTAGTGAATAGTTCAACAATAAACAAATCACATATAGTGAATTATTTTCTTGACAAGGTTTGATAAATTCGCTATATGAAATTTTATTTAAGGAGACAAAATTTTATCTGAGGTTGCATTTACTAAACCTGAATTGTGGAAGACCCGCGGCTTCATTTTGCATGCTGAACATTTTTGCGTAGTAGGAACCATGACGCATCAGTTGGTCATGTGTGCCGGATTCCGAGATACGGCCATTCTTTAGCGTGATAATCTGATCTGCAAACTGCACTGCTGAAACCCGGTGAGAGACAATCATCACCGTCCTGAGCCTGCTCAGGGATCGTACTGTGTTTATGATAATGCTCGCTGTTTCCGTGTCAACCTGGCTGATGGGATCGTCCAGGATCAGGAAGGGGGTCTTCCGCATCAGGGCGCGGGCAAGGGCGATTCGCTGCTTTTGTCCGCCGGAAAGAATCACCCCTTTTTCTCCCACGATGGTCTCAAAGCCGTCCGGAAAAGATTTTATGGTGTCATACATGGCCGCGGCTTCCACCGCTTTTATCAGTTCCGGGTCTTCCTGTTCCGGGGATTCAGGCCTGATTTTGCCGAATGTGATATTCTCCCGAATCGTGCCTGCGAACAGAAACGGCTCCTGGGGCATGAATGAGATCATCGCTCTGAGATCACGGAGTTTCAGACTGCGAATGTCTGTCCCGTCTGCAAGAATGCGCCCTCCTGAAACATCATAAAACCGGGGCAAAAGGCTCAGAAGGGTTGTCTTGCCGCTTCCCGGAGGGCCGATAATCCCCAGTGTCATCCCCTGATCCAGTCGGATGTCAATTCCTGATATCGCCGAAAATCGGGAGTCAGAATCGTCCTTTTGAATGTCCTTTTCATAAGAGAATGTGACATTTTCAAAGACAATCCCCTTTCTTAGCGTCCTGACAGGTTTTGCATTCGGAATGTCATGGACCGCGGGCCGGGTTTCCAGAATAGCGTTGATCCTGTCTAAAGAAGCTTTCCCCCGCTGGATAAGATTCGTTACCGATCCTATGGCTGTCATGGGCCAGATGAGAAGTCCGAGATATGTGCTGAACGCCACAAAATCCCCCGGGGTGATGGTCGTCAGGATGGTCTGCCGCCCCCCGATGTACAGAACGATTGCAAAAGTCAGACTTGAGAGAAAAGCGATCATCGGAGAATAAGAACCGGTAATTCTCACCAGTTTCAGATTTTTGTCAACATAATCCTCGGATATGACGCTTACGCCGGCGACTGCCCTGCTCTCCGCTGTGTATGCTTTTATGATACGAATGCCTGCAAATCGTTCTCTCACTGCCTCGGTAAGAGTTGAAAATGTTCCCTGAACCTCGCTGTACATCCGATGCATTTTTCTGCTGAAAAACCATGAGGTCAGAATGATGAACGGCATGGGGATGAGAGCGAACATCGTCAGCCGGACATTGATATACGCCATGAAGATGATAGCGGCAGTGCCTAAGAAAATGGTGTCAATGATTGTCACTATTCCTATGCCGGTCGCCATTCGTATCTGTTGCATGTCATTGGTTGCGTGCGCCATCAGATCGCCGGTTTTTGTTTTATCGAAATAGGACGCTGAAAGGGTCTGAAGATGCTCAAACAGCCGGTTACGCAGTCCTTCTTCCACCCGTCTTGCCATGCCTACGAAACAAATCAGCCATCCGTATCGGAAAAGACCTATCATAACGGCGATTCCCACCATGTACAGTGTATAGACTGACAGCCCGGCCAAGTCTATCCTGTATGCTGTAATGTCGTCAATCGTCCATTTGATGACACGGGGAAAGAACAGTTGAAACAGGTCTGTCGCAATCAGACAGACAAAACCGATGAGAAGGTTGAATCGCTTCTCTGCGATATAGGGTTTTATCAGGTTGATAGATTTCATGAGAAAAAATAAAATAGTTGTTTGAGGAAAAATTCTCCTGAGCCGCTTCCGGGGATTGATAAATCCGCTGGGATTTAAGGCTCGCAAACCAAGCTTTGCACTCCGGTATTTTTAGGGATTTCACAAAAAATAAAAATACCCGGAATGTAGGGTGGGTGGAGCGAAGCGGAACCCACCATCTGTGGAGTGGTGGGTTCCGCTTCGCTCCA
>JAOZLU010000589.1:2899-4341 GCA_029934695.1 Desulfobacterales bacterium
CTGGGATTTGCCAATCCCAGGCGAGCATGAACTGAGCCGCTCCCGGGGGATTGACTTGGGATTTGCCAATCCCAAGCGAGCATGAACTAAGTCCCAGGCGAGCTGGATATCCGGCATCTTTATATCATTTCCAGGTGATTTCGCATCGTGATGACCTTGAAAGTCAGATCAGGGTCATCAGCCTTGGACAATAAATTTTCATAGAGTTGAATTGCTGAATACGGTGCGGCATCTGACAACTCGGAAAGCCAGTCATAAAACCACTCAAGCTGACAGACATCCTGCCCATTCCTGATGACGGAGAGAAATTTGTTCGCAGTCAGCAGGACGACATCCCTGTTGTTTTTCTGGGTGATTCTGACTTCAAACGCCTCGGCCACCCCTTGCCATGCGTATTGGTTGTCCAGTGCGATCAGTTCGTTGATCAACTGATCTTCCGGGATATGGCGGAGCATACAGGCCAGGGCGGAAACTTTGCCCCAAGTTTTTGCAGTGGTATCAAACGCCTCGCTTCTGATTCGCGCCAAATAGTGTTTTATGTTGTCGAAATGTTCGTTGCACTGATCCCATAAGAATGGCTCCCCATAAGGCCAGAGCTGCGGATGAGGATGCTGAAAGGCCGCACGAAAAAGCTTCCAAGCCCCTTCTGTATCATATTGTCCGAAAAGGGGCAGGTGCTTGAGAATTGACACGCGGACCCCGGGATGAGGATCAGTCGCGAAGCGAATCAGCAGGGGAAAGAGTAGCGGAGGAAGCCGTGTCTTCTTTTTCAGCAGGTTTGATGCCAGCAAAATAACGCTTTCAGAGATTTTACCACGAACCGTGCTGCATGAGATATGACGTAAATCCTCTCCTGTAAGTGTTTCCATATTCTCCGCTTCCCCAGGGTCTTCGTGGCTGGAAAGGCGGTATTGACAAAACAGCAGCGGCTCCGCATTATCGGCCGCCCCGGGGAGACTGGAACAGACATTTAAAGCATCTGAAATTCGGTCAATTTTTTCCCACAGAAACGGATTCGGCTCCAGCCAGCTGAGAATGATTTTGGCCAGCGCGGTCGCATCCGGTAAAGACGATTTCGGCGTCCATTCCTTTGGGGGAGCCAGATTGCCGAAACGATAAAGGAAGTGGCAAAGAATTCCTTCCAGGATCGGAGTCGCCCAGGCATTTGGGATTTCATCAGAAACAATGATTTTCTCGAAAAAGGGGATAAAACCCGCGGGATATGAAGCACTGCAATTTTTTAACATTGAACGCAACTGTTCCCTGTTCCCCTCGGGAAGCACTTTTGCACATATCCCGCTGTTTCGGATGTAGAACTGAAAAAATTTTATGAAGGCATCATCAGACAGTGATCGCATTTTTTTAAATTTAATACGTTACTCGTTCCCAGACTCAGGCGTACTCGTTCCCAGACGAGGATTCTTTGGGAACGAGGATTCTTT
>JAOZLU010000590.1 GCA_029934695.1 Desulfobacterales bacterium
ATGTTCGATGTTCGATGTTCGATGTTCGATGTTCGATGTTCGATGTTCGATGTTTACAACAACATGAAGGTGAAATAAATAATGGAAGAAATAATAACACGTTTCCCCCCCAGCCCTACCGGCTATCTGCATGTGGGGGGCGCACGAACTGCCCTTTTCAACTGGCTTTATGCGCGCCACACAAAAGGCAGATTTGTCCTCAGAATCGAAGACACGGATGTTCAGCGTTCCACACAGGAATCAACGGACGCCATATTTGAAGCCCTTGAATGGCTTGGCATTGACTGGGATGAGGGGCCTTATTTCCAATCCCAGAGGTTCCCCATCTATGAGGAATATGCACAGAAACTTCTGGACTCGGGACATGCCTATTATTGCTCATGTTCCTCTGAAGACCTGGAAACCATGAGAAAAAAGGCCATGGAAACCGGGGGAAAGCCCAAATATGACGGCACATGCCGGGACAAGAGGCTTTCCAAAGGCGACAATACCGTCATCCGGTTCAAAGCGCCGCTCATGGGAACCACCGTACTCGAAGATATTATAAAAGGTAACATTGTTTTTCAGAATTCGGAATTGGATGATTTCATCATTCAGCGGAGTGACAGTACCCCCACATATAATTTTGTGGTGGTGATTGACGATATCACCATGGGGATCAACACCGTCATCCGGGGAGATGATCATGTCAACAATACCCCCAGACAGATCCTGCTTTACAAAGCATTGGAGAGTCCTCTGCCCGCTTTCGGGCATGTCCCCATGGTTCTTGGCAATGACCGGTCCCGCCTGAGCAAACGCCACGGGGCAACATCTGTGACAGCGTATCGGGATATGGGATACCTGCCGGATGCCCTGATCAATTATCTGGTCCGCCTGGGCTGGTCTTTCGGAGATCAGGAATTTTTTACAAGGGATGAGCTGATTGAAAAATTCAGCCTTGAAAATATCGGGCGGGCTGCCGGCATTTTCGATCAGGAAAAGCTGCTGTCCCTCAATGCCGATCATATCAAAGCCACGCCTCCCCGTGAACTGATCCCTATCCTTATACCTTTTTTAAAAGAGAAGGGGGTTGAGACCGGGGACAGTGATTACCTTGAAAGCATCATTAAGACCCTGAATATCCGGAGCAAAACCCTCAGAGACATGGCAGAGGATGCCATGTTTTATTTTCAGGATGAAATCGTATATGATGAAAAGGCTGCAAAAAAATTCCTCAGTCCTTCCGCACTTGGCCCTGTCAGGGAACTGATAAAACAGCTTGAACAGCTTGACCAGTTCGGGGAAAAAGATCTTGAGGATGCCTTTAAAAAGGTTATGGAAATCACAGAACTCAAACTGGGTAAAATTGCACAGCCTGTCAGAGTTGCGCTTACCGGAAAAACAGCAAGTCCCGGCATCTTTGAAATCATTGAAGTGCTTGAAAAAGAGCGGGTTATGTCACGTTTGGAAAAGGCCGTCCAATTTATTATGGACAAAGAGCAAAAAAAGTCTTGACTCCCCCTGCGTTCCGGTGTATATAGTTCAGATAATTTCGGTGGGGGATGGTCTAATGGTAGGACGACGGGTTCTGGCCCCGTTAATCCAGGTTCAAATCCTGGTCCCTCAGCCATTTTTGTTTTAAAAAAATAAAGCCTCTTGAAATGTCGCGTTCCTGAAACGTGGTGACATAAATCAAGGGGCTTTTTTTGTGAACCGCGGACTCATCCGCGGTTTGTGAAAGCTGTTTTCCCAGGAAAAATCCCGGAAACAAAGCAAACCTTTTTTAATACACCCCGGCAAATAAAAAACTGAGAGACAAAATCGGCAATATTTATATAAAAAATGAACATTTAATAGTTTAACTGTCTTGAATTATTGATAATAAAAAAAATAAAACAGGAATAAAGATCGGCATATGTTATATAATAATCCTTTTATTCATATGACTCCGTTTTTTCCATCTGAAACGGATGAAGAAATACAAGATTTGGCCGTGAAGGTTATGCAGAATTCAGCAGAATTAAGCGGTAAAATTCATAGTATATCCCAAAAGGGAATTATAAAACATCTTAAAATTATTAACAGTTATTATTCTAACAGAATAGAGGGAAATTCCACACATCCTGTTGATATTGAGAGGGCTATGAATGATGATTATTCCAAAGAACCTGAAAAAAGAGAATTGCAAATTGAAAGCAGGGTACATGTTGAAGTTCAAAAAATCATTGAAGAAGTTTTAGAAAAAAAAGACTGTGATATATGTTCGCCGGAATTTATAATCCTGATCCATAAGCTTTTTTACGATCTCTTACCACAGGATTTAAGATACGTTTATGACAGGGAAAAAAAAGGAAAAAAGGAGATTTTTTCAGGAAAATTAAGAGATTGTGAAGTAGAAGTGGGGAAACATATACCTCCGACATATAATTCTCTTTCTGCATTTTTGAATAAATTTAAAGATGTTTATCGTATAAATAATCTTCATGGAACAAAGAGAATATTGGCCGCTGCATCTTCTCATCATCGTTTATTATGGATACATCCTTTTTCAGATGGAAATGGCCGTATCACCCGACTTTTTACCGATGCCTTTATGAATTATGTGGTAAAAGGCTATGGGCTGTGGACAATAAGCAGAGGATTTGCACGCAATCGTGACAGATATATGAAAAACTTGGCTTATGCTGATTCTGACAGGCAAGGAAAGTTTGATGGGAGAGGGTGTCTTTCTCAAAAAGGCTTAAATACTTTTTGTATTTTTTTTCTTGAAACATGCTTGGATCAAATTGAATTTATGGGAAGTCTTTTCCAATTTGAAGGTTTTATTGACAGACTGAAGGGATATGTCACTTTGAGACACAATAAAATGATTCCTGAGAAAAACCATTTAAAAGAGGAATCTTTTGATTTATTGAAAGAGGCGTTTTTATTCGGAGAATTTAACAGGGGCGCGGCAGCGAAAATTACAGGGTTATCTGAAAGAACTGCTCGTAAGGTACTTAAAAAATTAATTAATGAAGATTTGCTTCAGTCCCATACTCCAAAAGGACCTGTTCATTTAAATATTCCTTCGCATGTTGCAAGCTTTTTATTTCCTGGCTTATTTCCAGACTATTTCCATAAAAAATAAAACGGTGCTCCACCGGAGCGACCAGTTCAGTTCCCGCTCGCCTGAGATTGGCAAATACTAGGCATTCCCGGCGGATTTGTCAATCCTCCGGAGCGGCTCAGAGGGCTTTTCCGATCTGCTGAATGCCCGAATTCCTTTAAAACATCCAGCTCAGGATGACCTGTGTCGCAGCCACGCCTTCGATATCCACATTCTGAACAGTGTCTCCGTTATTGTTCTGTATTTCCCATTCCCGTTCAAAACGGTGCATCACTCCCAAAGAAATACTAAGGGGCTTCATGGGTCGGATATCCAAAAACAGCCCGCCGGTGAAGCCGCTCATCTCCACCAGTCCCGAGGGGGACACCTCACTGTCATCTTTGAGGCGATAGACATCGATATCCATCTCAACATTGCAATAAATATCAAAAATTTCATTAAACGAATAGCGGATTTCTGTTTCAGGTATCCCCAGGCTTGCGGACCATCCGGCACGGCTTTCCCCCGGTTCACCCTGATTCCATGCAGCTCCAAATATTGGAAAGAAAAACGTCTCTTCAGGTTTTTGGAAAAAGCTGACACCGACAATCCAACACAGGTTGAAATCCGTTCGATACATGAATCCCATATATCCGCCGTAGGAAAAAGAATCTTTCATATCCTCTTCCCACTCGGCACCGAGAACCACACCGGCGAGTCCGGACCAGCTTTGGTTCCAGTGATGAGAATAGTTTAATCCCAGTTCCGCTGAATAGAGGTTGTCCCAAGGATCATGGCCACTGCTGAAGATGATATCCCCGGGTTCAGTCCAGTCATAAGCGGTCTGTTCGGCTTTCAGAGTCAGTTCCATGCTGGATTGCCCGTCCAGTTTTACCGGCACTGTAAGGGATATCCCTGAACAGATATCCTCAACCTTTCCTTTTGAATTTGCGGATTCATTGATTTCCGCATCAAACGTCGTTCCTCCGGTGACAGTCAGCGTCGGGCTGTCAGGTTCAAAAGCCATGGCCATCAGCGGCAGGATCGTCATCCAAGCCAGAATGACAATCGTAAACGGCATTTTTGTAAAAAAATAATGTTTCATCCTTTTTCCTCCTTTAAATATTATTCCCCATAATGGGGTGTACGATTCGGAGGCTCAGAAAAACAGGCTCCACTTTCTTTCTGTTTGTCATAAAAAACATATTTTAACAAGCTCTTAGTTTTTTCCGCAACAAACGCAACGGAAAACGGTGCAGCCACCGCTATTG
>JAOZLU010001114.1 GCA_029934695.1 Desulfobacterales bacterium
CCTAAAACCTAAAACCTATGAAAAACATTCTGGTAACAGGCGGCTGTGGGTTTATCGGATCAAATTTTATTCGATATCTGCTTGATGAGTCTGATTTCACAGGACGGATTGTCAATGCAGACAAGCTCACGTATGCTGGAAATCCTGAAAATTTGTCAGGCATTGCTGAAAAGTTTCCAAAACGATATGAATTTGTGAAAGCGGATATCTGCGATCCGGATGCCATGTCAGAGATATTTGAAACATACAGCATTGATGCAATATGTCATTTTGCTGCTGAATCCCATGTTGACAGATCCATTGCAGAGCCGGATGCCTTTATCAAAACTAATATCACAGGCACATTCAACCTGCTGGAGATGGCAAGACGATACAAGGACCACATCATGCTTTTTCATCATGTCAGCACGGATGAGGTTTATGGCACTCTCGGTGCTGACGGTTTTTTCACAGAGGATACGCCCTACAGTCCGAGCAGCCCCTATTCAGCATCCAAAGCAGCTTCTGACCATCTTGTGAGGGCTTACCACAAAACATACAGCATTCCTGTGACCCTTTCCAATTGCTCAAATAATTACGGGCCGTACCAGTTTCCTGAGAAGCTGATCCCGCTGATGATCCTGAACGCGCTTGAGGAGGAGCCGCTTCCGGTCTATGGCGACGGACGGAATATAAGAGACTGGCTTTACGTCAAAGATCATTGCAAGGCGGTCTGGACAATTATGAAAGAGGGGAGGCGCGGGGAAACCTACAATATCGGAGGCCGGTGTGAAATGTATAATATTGATGTGGTGAGGATGATATGTGATCTCCTGGGGCAGATAAAGCCGGGGGGAAAATCAGGAAGGCATCTGATCACCTTTGTCAAAGACCGACCCGGGCATGACCTGAGATATGCCATTGATTTCAGCAAGTTGGAAAAAGAACTGGGCTGGACACCGGCGGAGTCGTTTGAAACCGGGATGAAAAAGACCATTCAGTGGTATCTTGACAATCCGGGGTGGATCAGCAGGGTGAAAAGCGGGGAATATTTGTCATGGATTGAACGACACTATGACCAGTGAGCAGTGCCATTCCTTGCTTTGCCGGACGGAGGTTATAATCAGCCATTTTGGTTACACTCTGCCGAACGGGGGTTGCGTAATGTTTGCCGATGACTGCCCCGTCCGGCAAAGGCACAGATGAAAATCCCGGGTTGTAGGGTGGGTGAAGGATTTCGATTTTTTACGCAGTAAAAAACGGAATCCG
>JAOZLU010000591.1 GCA_029934695.1 Desulfobacterales bacterium
CTCGTGAAAACAATCGATTTGCTCGAACAAATGGGAGTTATGAGAAATGGAAAAAGATCTTAATTATTACCTTCAGTTATCCTATAAAATTGAAGTCATACCAATTCTGCCGGAGGACGGCGGCGGGTATGAGGCAAATCTCCCGGAAATCGGCAGATTCGCCATAGTCGGCGATGGAGATACCCCCGCGGAGGCGATTGCGGATTTGGAAAAAATAAAGACGGAGCAGTTCAGGCATTATCTGGAAAAAGGAATTGATATTCCGGAGCCGGGCATAGAAAGCAAAGAAAAGAATGTCGAACGATTTGTCATCCGCTTCCCCACAGGATTGCGTAACGAAATCGTCTTGCAATCCAAGGAAAGCGGCATAAGCCCGGATGAATTTATCTTGCAATCGGTATCTTCCATGCTTGAACAAAGATGCGGTTAGACTTCATTTGAGATTAAACCGAAACTTTTAAGACGCATTACCATGATAGCTGGCTTCAGCCTGCTTCAGCTTTCAGCCTCGGCATTGATGCCGAGGCTTCAAAGCGCACTGTCACGACAGCCCCGGCTTGATCTGTCAGCCTCGGAATTGATTCCGAGGCTTTCCCGGGCAGAGCAGGAATTATCAAAAAATGGAAAAAGATATTGATTATCATCTCAGTTTATCCTATAGAATCGGAATCATGGTGATCCCACGGGAGTTTGATGGGGAATATTTATCAAGGAGAAGCTGGAATGAGCCAGGACAAACCCAACGCCGATAACATAGTATCCCTCGAAAGAGAGCAGTTCAAGTCCCGCTTCAGAGCCATCAGCTTATCGCTTTTTATCAGCATTGTGCTGATGGCTGCCAAGTTTTACGCGTACCGGCTTACCGGTTCTTCAGCCATCCTTTCCGACGCGCTTGAATCCATCATCAATGTGGTGGCAAGCGCATTTGCCCTGGGAAGCGTCTTTCTGGCCTCCATTCCTCCAGACGAAAGCCATCCCTACGGACACGGCAAAATCGAATACTTCTCCGCAGGGTTTGAAGGTGCCCTGATTATTCTCGCAGCAGCAGGCATTTTTAAGACAGGATGGTCCCATATTTTTCATCCTCAGCAGCTTCTCCAGCTTGAAGAGGGACTGCTGATTCTCCTCGGTGCCAGTCTGATCAATCTCCTGCTGGGCATAAAGCTTATTCGGGTGGGCAGGCTGACCCGCTCGATTGCCCTTATCGCCGACGGCAAGCATGTGCTGACGGATGTTTATACCTCCGTCGGGGTGCTGCTGGGTCTTCTTTTAGTCCATCTGACAGGGTGGTACTGGATGGACGGAGTCATTGCCTGCTCAGTGGGGATAAATATTCTTGTGTCAGGAGGAAATCTGCTCCGGGAATCCATTGCAGGGCTGATGGATGCGTCAGAGCCTGATCTTCTTGAGGATATCTCCACCCTGCTTGCCGAACACCGCAAGGATATATGGACAGATATTCATCAGCTTCGGGCCTGGCGTTCAGGGAACCTGATTCATATTGACTTCCACCTGATTCTGCCCCGGGAGTTCAGCTTGGAGCAGGCACATTGTGAAGGTAAAGAAATAGAATATCTCATCAATGCCCATTTCCAGGGGAACACAAGCGTCCTGATTCACCTGGACCCATGCACTGAACCGGACTGCCCCTTATGCAGTCTTGACCGTTGCAAGAGGCGCAGCCAGGATTTGAAAAAGCTGATTTACTGGACCCGGGAGACACTGATCTTGCAGGGAAGTGCGGGTGAGCGTTTTCGCAACGGCAATTCTCTGAAGAATAGGCATTGATCTTCGTTTGGGCCATTCAGCTCACTTGGCAATTCTGAGCCGTTCCCGGATTTACCAAAAACCCATCTCAAATATCTCTGTTAAGGGGAAAAACGCCCCACCATTATCCATCGGGTAACTGCCATTGAAAACGCAAAAAGTGCTCCTCCCCAGAATGTTGCCAAAAAGCTTGTCTCGCACCCCCGACTGCGGCGCCATTTACCAAAGGCATGCATGACAGTTCCTGCGCCCAGAGGAGAAACGATGAGGCTGATTCCCTTTAAAGATGTTGCCGGAATGATACGTTCAGGGAAAAACAGGGACATCAGAAAGCCAATAGCAGCACCAAACAGCATAAAACCTGTTCCTGCCAGCACAGGATTGGCTGAACGACCACGGCGGAGGGAATGACTCAGAGATTCCAAACCGAATTCCAAGGCAATTTCAGCTATTGTTTCTGCAAAGAGATCGCACAGAATTTCAAGGATAATTTCCAGAATAAATTCGATCATCAGATTTTCACCTGTTCACGGTCATAAAACATTCATCACCTCACAGTTGCCAGTCACTAATGACAAATCATAAATGCCGAATATTGCCTTCCCTGTCAAGAGAGAACTTGAAATCAGGACTGTTTTGTGGTCCTTCAGATATTTTTTCTTGATTCAGATAAATAAAACATGTTAATACATACCGAATTTGGGGATAATCGGAGTTAGCCCGGATCAACTCTTACCAAAGCTGCTCTTCAGCACACCGTTCCCAATTCATCAATATGCCTTTTAACGGACAAGGAACATTGCATTTCCTGAATTTTTAAAAAACAGGTATGGCATTTAAGATAATATTTGTCCGGCAGAGAAATTGGTCTTTTGAAGAAATCGGGTTTCTTAGGCATAATCTTTTTCTTAAAGTCTATAATAAAGGAGAACACAGATGTCTGAAAACAAAGTTTGTTTTGATGTACTTACCCCAGTGACCTTCATCCGCCGTTCCGCCGAGGTTTATCCTGACAAAGTCGCAGTGGTCCACGGGGACAGGCGTTTCACTTACAAAGAATTCTACGCCAGGGTCAACCGTCTGGCCAGCGCGCTTACAAAAATCGGCATAAGCAAGGGGGACAAGGTTGCGTTCATCTGCCCCAACACCTCGCCCATGCTTGAAGCGCACTATGCCGTGCCGATGATCGGTGCCACGCTCGTCAGTGTCAATATCCGCCTGTCATCATACGAAGTGACTTACATCATCAACCATTCGGATGCAAAGGCGCTTTTTGTGGATAATGAGTTTTCCGGACTGGTCACGCCCGCAGTGGACGAACTCACCGAGGTAAAAACATACATCAATATCTGTGATATCAGCGATGAGAAGCCTTTGGACGGGATGGAGTACGAGGAATTTCTGAACACAGGTTCTGAGGGCCCGGTGGAATGGGCCATAGAGGATGAGTACCAGGTTGCCACAATCAACTATACCAGTGGCACGACAGGTCTGCCCAAAGGCGTGATGTATCATCATCGCGGCGCGTATCTGAATGCTTTGGGGGAAATGCTGGAATCCGGGTTTAATTCCGAATCCGTCTATCTCTGGACCCTGCCCATGTTCCATTGCAATGGCTGGTGTTTCACCTGGGGCGTGACCGCGATGGGCGGCACACATATCTGTCTGCGGAAGGTCGTCGCTGATGAGATTTACAGCATGGTGGAACAGGAAAATGTGACGCATCTGTGTGCCGCGCCCACGATCCTGATCACCATGTCCGCGCACGGAATTGCCAACAACATCAAAATGAAACGCCAGTTGCAGATTATGACGGCCGGCGCGCCCCCGGCACCGACAGTCATTCAGAATATGGAATCCATCGGTGCGAATATCACGCACACTTATGGTCTGACCGAGGTTTTCGGGCCGCACAGTGTATGTGCATGGCAGTCCAAATGGGCGGAACTGCCGGCAGAAGAACAGGCAAAAATGAAATCCCGCCAGGGTGTTCCGTATATTATCGCCATGTATATGGATGTGGTGGATCCCAACACTATGGAACCGGTTCCCCGTGACGGGAAGACCATCGGAGAGATCGTCATGCGGGGGAACAACGTCATGCTTGGCTATTATAAAGACCCTGAAGCCACTGCGGAGGCGTTTGCCGGCGGATGGTTTCACAGCGGCGATCTCGCGGTCATGCATCCGGATAATTATGCGCAGATCATGGACCGCAAAAAAGACATCATCATCAGCGGCGGAGAAAATATCTCCACTGTTGAAATTGAGAATGTCATTTACCGGCATCCGGATGTTTTGGAAGTCGCGGTGATTCCCGTGCCTGATGAGAAATGGGGTGAAGTGCCCAAGGCGTTTGTCGTTCCCAAAGAAGGGGCCAATCCCTCGGCAGAGGACATCATCACTTTCTGCAAGGAAAACCTTGCCCGCTTCAAGGCTCCCAAGGTTGTGGAATTCAGCGAATTGCCGAAAACAGCCACCGGCAAAATTCAGAAGTACAAACTGCGGGAAAAAGAATGGGAAGGACGGGATCGGATGGTTCACTAAT
>JAOZLU010000089.1 GCA_029934695.1 Desulfobacterales bacterium
ACCGAATCAGACTTCCGAAGTCTTTTACAGCTTCGGAAGTCTCTGATTGCATATATCTTATAATCCACTCTCTTCCAAATATAAAATATTCCTGGTTCTGACAGATTTTGTGGTTTTGTATAAATTTCAGCACGTTAAGAAACTACAGAGGGCTGATGATTTTTGTAACATTATCTCTATCCCCCGACATCTTTCATGTAATTCACGGACGCGCAAGTATGCCTGTAATTCTTTCCATTACATTCAAACTCGTACTCTACGCAGATTTGCGTATGTTTAATTTTCAAAACTATCCGAACTATTGTGACAATGCAACAAATTCAAAATCTGGCATAGTTTCAGGGATGACAGTAGTGGGTGTCTGTTGTCCTTTTGTCAACTCTTTTACCCGCTCAGAGAGGTAAAGATTTAGTTCATTGATGCTGATTGCCCCATTTCGGCTATAGTCTGCTTTACCGGATAATCCATCTACCAACGCCTTGGTAAAAGCTCCGTTTCCCCATATTTCATTCTCAAGGGAATACTGCCTGCCTGTAGATGAGGCAAATACCACCGCTCCGTTTTCCGCAGTAGAAAGTTCGTTCACTAACTGGTCTATGTCCGGCATGTCTCCGCGGCGTCTGCTACCAATGACATTTCCAGAATGACAGGTATCCACAAAAAACAAGAGCTTACCAGGAAGCCCCTTCACCGTATCCTCTATGACAGAATAGGGGATCCCCGTGCGCTTCAGGCTGTCCGGGTTCGCGTCTTTGGGAAGAAAGTAATAATTGCCGTTCCGGTCGTTCATGCCATGACCTGAGAGGAACACCATGGCGACATCATTACTTGTAGTTTCACGTTCCATCCACTCAAGCCCGGCCAGGATATCATCTCTGGCAGCGTTTTCATCTGTGAGGATGTTTTGAACCACATCCCTATAGATTACTCCTTTCTGTTTTTCAAGGACTGCAACAAAGTCTTTTACATCCTTTGCAGGAAATGCAAGCGGCGAAATGTCGGAATGGTGATATTCTCCCACCCCTATAGCCAATATGTAAAGTTTGGGTTTTACGACAAATTCCTTTTCCTTCGACTCATCCTCGCACCAAAGTAGCCGCACAGTAGCAGGTTCGCTTGAGGTATGGCGGTTCTCTGCGATCACCGCTATCTCACAGTTCTGAAATTCCGGAACTTTGATTTCCTTTTCGTCTTCTTTGATGTTACGCCTGAAAGAACGCTCTGTAGGAATCGGACGTCCGTTTAACAAAAAACGGATCCCCGTCACCGGCTCTCCCGACGGTGTGCCCAGCACATATTTGACAGTAACATTTGGGTCGGAAATTTCTGTCGCATTCTGCGGAGAGACAATTTTGACCATAGGCGGAAGCATCTGCTGAACAGAAGGTCGAGAAGGCTGTTCCTGGACCTCATTGTCGGCCCCAGGCACAAGCCTGATGGCTTCCGTTTCGTCTTGTGTGGAGAGAATGCTCACAGCCACATCAGGCCGATAATAGACGGAGCGGAATCGTGAAACAGGAAAGAAATTCGGGGCGTTATCTTTTCCGTTGTTCACATGCCAGCCAATGAGTTTATCTGCCCCTGCCGAAGCAGCATAATACCCTGAGGAAGTCCAGAGTACCCAGCGTCTGCCGTCCTTATGGGGAAAAAAAGCGAGGAATTCTTTCCCGTCTTTTATGCGATACCAGCGGATGGTTCCGTCTCCGAGGGCTGCCACTGCCATTTTTCCATCTTTGGGAATATTCACTGCCCATGCGGTACCAGGAACAGGGACATGCCATCTTTTCCTGCCTTTTTTATCAAAAAAACGGAGAAACCAGTTTGTTCCGAGAAGAAAACTTTTTTTATCACCCGATATGGCAAGGCTTCGGGAAATCTCATGATCTTTAAGCTTCAGATTCTTGCCATTCAGTTGAGGATTGTAAGTGTTTTCCCAGTTTCTGATCCTCAGCCCTTTGATGAGCGGAGCGGTGAGTGCGCTGTCTCTTGACGGATCAGAGGTTAATATCCGATCTTTGACTGAAAACCGGGCAGAAGCCTTAGCCTTAGTTCTGTAACTGAATTCAACCATACTTCCGTCATGAGAGATGAGAAGTGCCTTAGGGTCGTCCTTATATTCCACACGGGATGGTGTTTTGTACAGCTGTCTTTCATCCTTATTGTCAAATATCCCGAAGCCATCTGCGGCACAAAAGGCAATCCCTTCTTTTAAGGCTACAAGATGTTTGATGCTGTCTTTTTCCGAGGCCATAAGGTCTTCATACTGATCCCATTTCCCCTTTGCTCTCCACTTACGGACAGGTTTGTGCCCGTCGGAATCAGTCCATCTGCCTCCTGCATAAAGAAACTCGCCGTCAGACGACCAGGTGACGCTACTCAGATTGCCATTCTTCACGCCTTTGGTGCTTGGCAGAAAAAGTCTCGAAAGTCTTTTGTTTCCTGATAAGACATCAATGTTTCTGGAGTCCATGAACCCAACTGCTGCTTTTGTGCCATCAGGAGAAAAGCTTACGGAAAAGGGATGCTTTCCTCCAGATGTTTTTTTCTTTTTGATCAATTTGAAATCAGGATCATACAGACGGACATACCCGTCATCCGAAACAGTAATCAGTCTTCCCTCAATATCAAAATCAGCGCCGTAAACGGCTCCGTCATAGTTTTTGTCTTCGAGTGCCAGAGAATAATCCTGTGTGTTATAGACACGAACACCATGAGCGATTTTTCGGTTTTTTATATCTTGGGAAAGCATTACCGCGAGAAAACGGCCGTCTCCGGAATAGGCAAGGTGAAGGATCACACTCGGCAACTCTTTGATTCTTTTAAGCATCTCGCCGCTTTCCCGGTCAAAGACATAGACACAGCATGAATCTTCCCATTCATAACCGGTCCGGCCTCCGCACGCAACTGCACGGCTGTCAGGAGATATGGCCACTGCAAAGAGCTTTCCCTCATTACTTTCGTCAATTGGCACTCTGATGACTTTTGTTAATTTACCAGTGGCGCATTCCCATACCCGAACTGTTTTGTCATCCGAACTTGTTACCAGGTAACGGTTTTCCGCATCAGTCCCTATTCGCCTGATGACTGCGATATGCATCTCCGAGTCTATTCGGAGGACGGGATCGGTCAGGGGTTCTTTGGCGTGGACTGTCATGACACCGGCAAAGATAGCTGAACCCAAAAGTATAAGCACTGCTGATATAGTCACTGAAAGATAACAGATTCTATTCATAATTTTACCTCTGAACATTCAGTAGATCAAAAATTGCTGAACATTCTCAGTAGATCGAAAAGTTTTCACAAAGGAGCACTCCTTTCGATCTACTGATTCTGATTAGCTGAGAACTACAAGGATTTAATTTAGTAAGGATTACAAATCCTTACTAAACTCAATCTCTGTAGTTTCACTGGCCGAATTAAAACTTTTCCATCTGCTGATTATCAGCAGATGCAAATTCCCCTGATCCCGCTCCCGCCAGCTTCGGCGTGAGATCAGTCGAACGATTGACAAATCCGGCGGAAATGCCGGGGATTTGGCAATCCCGGGCGAGCAGGGAGTGGATATTCCATCTGCTGAGTGTAGCTCTGATTCCGTTTTAGTTGATGAGAACTCGCTCATAGGTATCACTGGTGAGTTTTTCCGATTCCCATGTACGGGAGCGAACTTTTACAACTTTCTTTTTCACCTTTTTGGTATTTTTTTTGCCAGTGGACACACCTTTTTTGGTGGCCAATGTTTCAACAGGGACTTCAACGTATTCATAAGAGGTGGATATAGGATCTGCCTGGATTTTTTTGCCCTCCTCCTCATTCAGAATAATGACTGTTTTTCCGGTCTTGGCAGCTTCCTGGACAGCATATTCCCGGTATTTTTTGATACCTCCGACAAGCCCGCCCAATAGCGCTCCGATCCCTGCACCGACAAGGGCTCCCTTTGTACGGTCTTTTTTATACAAAGAACCGGCAGCGGCCCCTGTGGCAGCCCCAATGGCAACACCAGTGAGGACTCCGCCGCCCACTTTTTTCCATTTTCCTTTTGCGGCACAGCCAATGCTGCCAAACAATATTGCAATAATAAGAAAAAATACAAATATCTTTTTCACAGTTCCTCCTCTGTACATCGTTTTAAGTTATTGATTTTACATTCCCGAAATTCTGATGATGTTCATCTGTGCATATGTGGTCAGCATGTCATCATCAAAGCTCCTTTTATTCCTGGTTCTAAAGGATTTTTGTGGTCAGGAGTGCTGAAGCGAAGCTTTAGGACCTGTGACCAAATAACATCCCGCCGCGCCCGGTTCGGATTGGCAAATCCGAACCTGCCGGATTTGTCAATCCGACAGGAGCGGGGAATGGGGAACTTATTAGGTCACGGATATTTAGCACTGTTCTGCCGGTTCACCCGGATTCAGGCCGGGGTACAGTGCCAAAGCTTCGCTTCAGCACTCCTTTAAAACCAGATTTATTCTATGGATGTAAGGACTTTTCCTGCTCCTAAAAACCCCTGGTTCTTTTCGGACTCAAGGTGTTTTAACGAGCTTTCCGACATTTTCTTAAACAGCGCATCAGGCTTCCCTTCACCATCCTGATAAGCATTAATCCTTTTTTTGGTATGAAATACCACAATCAGACTATCCCCTGCCGGTGGTTTGCAACGGAGAACAAAATCATCTCCTTGCGCGGGGATACTGATTTTTCCTTTTTCCGCCACATGGTTGTCCGGGTGAAGCTTGTTTGGGTAGAGGATGTCAGCCCGGGTGTCGTCCGGGCTGATGCTTAATACCGTCAGATATCCTTGTTTTTGCACATGACAGGTGATTCTCAGGTGATCATCTGCTTTGAATCGTTCCTGGTTCGTTTGAACCTTCACTTTATAGGAAGCATTCTCTGCCAGTCTTACAAGCCTGGACCATAACTTTCCGGGGATATCCGGTTTACTGTCAGTGTCGGAAATAAAGGGGACATAGTTAGGCATTCGGCTCACCACATTTTTAATATATCCTCTTGTTTCTTCCGGAGTCTCCCTTCTCAGTACCTGATACACCTCCTTGTCTGTCATGGAAAATATCTGATGACGCTTCAAAACCTTTCTCACATTACCCGGTCCGCAGTTATATCCGCAGATGCAGATATATCGCCTTTTGACTTCCTCTTTTACACTTTTGAAATGAATCTTCAGCCAGTCAAAATACGCGCAACCTAATTCGATATTCTTTTCAGGGTTGAAAAGATAATCCTTTGAAGGGATTGTCTCCTCTCCATATACATGAGAATATGCCTGTAATCCCCCGCTTTTCGGAACAAGCTGCATCAGACCCAGCGCGCCGCAATGGGAGACCGCACGCGGATTGAAATACGATTCAGTATGGATAATGGCCAGAATCAGTTCGGGTTTCAGATGAAACTCTTTTACATACTTCCGGACCAAGGGCATATATTTTTTGGCGAGAATTTTGGTGTGCCCTTTGACCATCGGGATGCGGACAGTATATTTTTGCCTTGCCACTCCGTCTTTTGAGAAAAACGACTTTTCAGCAACCTGCCTGACCTCGGGAGCAATTTCTTTTGTAATAAATTCCTTCTGGTTAGAAACGCTTATACAGAATCCCTTGGTATTGACTACCAGATTCTCCAATATCTTTTTCCCGGGAACAGCCTCTTCTTTAAAAATATCTCCGGCCTGCTTCCCGATTTTGTCCCTGGCTTTTTCCGCAGCATCCGGATCATCTTTCGGAATGACGGTTTCAAAGAGAATATAGCCGTCTTTAAAATTCACCACGCTCCTGACATCTTTCCCAGCATCGTAACTTACCCATTCCTCCTTTGTGGAATGGACAAATTTCTTCCATTTTTTTTCTACGCCTGCTTTAAAAGCCTTCCATTCCTTCTGGGCCGGAACGTCCCATTCCTTATAAATCTCTGAGTTCGCCTGAGTCAGACTTTCCGCATGTGGAACCGCCCATCCCATGAAAAACACTGAGCATATCAGAATTGCACAAAAGAACCTCTTCATAATATTCCTCCTTCCTTTCCTTAACGTTTCCTTACCAAGTCATTCTTGGCACAGGTGTTAAATTGCAATGTCATCTGGGCAAGGTCGTTTCCGGCCTCTCTGAGCATCTTCATCAGCTCGGAAAAGGGCCGCGCATCAGGTGAAAATGTTTCGCCCATGAGACGATTCAAGGTTGCCGGCCGTTTCCTGAAGGCAAACACTTTGATATATTCAACGCCGAAGTCAGGGCCTTCGACTTTCGCCAGTTCAGGAAAACGTAACTCCTGATTTGCTTTGACGACGGCCTCGGATTCCTCTTTGGAATAGGGATAAATGACTGATATCATGGCTCCTGTATCAATGCCGATGAGAAGAATGTGACACTCTGCTTCCGACCGGACAGTAAATCCGGCCAGTTCCCCTTCCCTCCACACCCCTTTGCGATCCATTGTATCAAGGAAGACATTGAATTGCTGACGAGGTATGGAAAAGCGGATCAGTTCCCTTAACAGAACCTGGTGTCTGATGCGCTTTACCACATGATCCGGGTTTGCCTGAGGGATCTCTGTCAGCATGACACCGCTGGCAAGATATAGGCGATATGCACCCTGAGATTTTGTTACCAGTATATCATAATTCTTGTCCGTCATTTCCACCCCCCGGATGCCCGCTATCTTCCATTCGATCTCCCGTTCTGTTCCTTCCGGTTTCACCTTCAGATGAACATCGGGTTTCACCGGAACATCAGGTGTGGCTGGGGAAACATTGTGAAATACAGGCTGATCCAACATGCTTTTCTTGTTTTTGGCGTAAAGTACCTGGGGTGTCTGGGAGAAGTCTTCGGTGGTTTTATGTTTGACATACTGATATATCTCATTATAAGTAAGTTTGCTGTCATTATTCATATCCCCTTCTCCCCCGAGGGCCAGGAGCAGGGCATTGGTCATTGCGCCATGAGGTTTGCCATCAGCGGTTCTTATTTTCCCCATGCTGATATCCTCAGCCACCTGGAATTCAGACGACGCTGAAATATAGACAACATTCTTATAAGGGTAAGGCGTTTTTTTTATCGTGTCGGTTCCGTATGCTGCCACTTCATCTTCCTCGTCTGTCAGCCCTTCCACTTCCAGAACAAAGTCATCTTCTGACCTGGGAAGAGGATAATACCTTGCTTTATAATTTCGTCTCACCGATCTTATTGTATTTCCTGAAAAACATGCGTCAAACACGGCCAGAATCCTCCGTTCTTTTTCCATCTCTTCCAGGATGGGCCGGATATCCCGTTTGCCGATAATAAGTTTTTCCTTCATCTCATCGCGGGTTTTATCAGGATCAAAATCCGCCGGAAGTAACGCGCCGCTGTTGGCTTCTATGTTCATGTCTTTGAACGATTTATCATGGTAACTGGTTCCGTGACCGCTGAAATAGAAAAAAATAAAATCTCCCGGTTTTGTGATGTGATTCAGATTTCTCAGTGCATTAAGTATGTTTGCCCGAGTAGCTTTTGCGTCTGTCAATGAGATAATGTTATTTGGAGGAAAGCCGAAAGAGCTTTTTAATAGCCTCTCCAATGCCATGACATCATAAGGAGGGCCTTGTAAATCACCTATCTTCGCATGAATGTAATCTCCCACCCCGATGAGCAACGCATAGTCGGAGTTGTTTACAGAGCTTTCGGCAAATAAGGACGAAGGCAGAAAACTTATTAAAACAGCTATCAAAATTTTGATCATCACCGAAAGCCCTTTCATCATATCTCCTCTTAATCTTTCTGATATTCAACTTCTACCTTAACCCGGCGATTCAGATCGTGGTCGTCCTCAGTATTGCCGAGATGTTCGGGTTCTTTTTCACCACGCCCTTCTGTCCGAATCCGATCCGAGTTTATGGAGAACTCACGAACAAGATAGGTTTTAAGTGCCTCGGCTCGTTGCTCCGAGAGAATCTGGTTATATTCTTCGGTTCCTCGGATATCAGTATGTCCGATCAGGGTGAATTTCCAATCTACCAACTCAGAATCGTTGATAAGAGCCTCCCCTAAACTTTTTGCCTGTTGCAAATACCGATCTGATGCAAATTCCGTGCTGTCGAATTTGAAATGGATGGGGAGATCTATGCCTGAACGCTGAGGCTGAAACCCTTTATTAAAATTTTTATAGGATTTTCTTTGAAAAAGAAGCGATGTTTTGATTTGTTCAGCACTCACTCCCTGTTCCATGCGCCGAATGCCAAGGGCCTTGAATCTTTCGTAAACTTTGGGATAAGGATGGCTATCATAAGAGTCACGAAAACAGGTGTAAGCAAGTTCAGTTTTCCCCATTTTCTCATACACCAGTCCAAGTCTTGCCAAAAGTTTGGCAATGGATTTGCTGCCCTCGGCTGTATTTTGAGCTTTTTTAAGAGTATCCTCGGCTTTGTCCAATCTGCCCGTTTTTTCATAAACCCGCCCTAATCTTATCAGGGCTTTGGTTGTGGCTTTATTGTTTCCGGCAATGTCCCGGGCTTTTTCCAAGGTCTTTTCAGCCTCTTCAAACTGAGCTGATGCCTCATAAGCCTTTCCCAACTCATAATAGGCATTGAAATTCTCACATTGGGCCACGGAGTTCCGAAGCAAGGTAATCCTTTGGGCAATATTTTGTTGAGACACAGCCCTTTCATAAAGCGATTTGCCTTGCTCGCAATCCGCTCCTGCGGTTTTTGTTAACAACAAGATTATAAAAATACATACTGTCATATACATAAAATTTTGTTTTTTCATTACATCTCCTGTGATGCGTGAAACGATTCACGTTTCACGCATCATTTCTTTGCTGCGCTGCTCCCTGGTGAAAGACGGAGTTTCTTCATTCCCTCGTCGTCTTTAAGCATTTCCCGCCATTTTTCATCAGTGAGCCGGTCATTCATCGGATGTTTGAATTCATAATAATTAAACAAAGCCCCCCGTGTCTCTTTTCCAAATACCTTCCCTGTGACAACCTGGGGATAGCCAAGCCCCTCTTCCAGAACCACGGCACTGGCCGGTTCTGTATGGACATCCGTGATGACGGGCAGGTCTTTGGTTCCGACCAGTTGGAAAAGCGTTTTATCCAAGTCATTTAAGAAAGCATGATCTTCAAGCTTTTCACTTGAAATACTGTGACACTTTTCCAGGATACCATGGAAATTTTTCAGACGTTCCTTTGCCTCCTGATCCAGTCCCTCTGTGTGTTTATTGCTAAGAATCCCGCCAATATGGGAATAAAGATTCCCATATAGACCAGCGGCAGGTTCAAGATAAGCGATGTCTCTTTCAGGGGCCAGTTTGAATGACTTGCCAACTACTGTATAAGACTGCTTGGCGTAAAGTATGCTAAGGTAACGGTTGTAGGTCCAGAACCCGAGGCAGGTATTGAGATGCCGGTTCTTTTCTGAGTCGCCATTCAGCCACTTTTTGATGATGTAAAAATGGCATGACGGATTTTGTGTCTCAGACATTGCTTCAATGTCCTTGGATTCAATTGCTTTCAGATCTTCTTTGAAGATTGCTTCGGCTTTTTTGAAGGCTTTATCATAGCCCTTGTAATTTCCCTCATCAGAACTTTTCAATAGCTCTTTGGCTTTGTCGGAACCTAACAGTGCCATCAATTCAAGCCCCAGGGGAAATCCTTTTATCTGCTGGCCGTTGATTCTGGTCAGAGAAAAAGGCATCTTTTCCCCCTTGTACTTCGTTACCCGGTCATAGACCAACTGCTGGAAAGCCGCACTGTCATGCGTAAATCGCTGGGGAATGAAACGCCATCCCGTCATTACATCCCTTATCGTTAGCCCTTTTTCTAAGGATTTCCTGTCCACCAGGCCGGAAATGATTTCCGGCTGACAGTCTTCATCTTGTGCCAGTTCGAGCAGATCCTCCCGAATTTTGGTAATATCCTTTCTTTTGCCTGACTTATAATAATCCTTATGTGCAATCTGTTCATCTGAAGAGCCGAAGAACTTCAACAACCTTGATTCTGAGATTTTACACCCTTTTTCATGGCAATTATCAATGGTTAAATCATCCGGAGGGCCGAACAGCCAGGAAAGGGAAGATTCCAATTTATTATAACGATCTTTCAGTGACTCGTGCTCATATATCAGGCATACCAGTGAAAGAGCTTGCCGTGTCAGGAAATCAGCCTGATCTTTTGTGATGCCTGTGGCCTTGGACTCCTTTACCGGGAAAAGCACCGTACCCGCATATTTCATGGCCCGAAAATACCGGCCCAGTTTTTCGTTTTGGGTGTATTTTCCCCGGACTCTGAACTGGGTGTAATCAATCTTCTGCTTCATCAGTCTGGAAAGCGCAATTCCTTCGGCTTTGCGAATGAGAGCGAGTTCTGCGGACACAGCCTCGGAATCCCCGCCTTTGCCTGAAAGCAGACATGCCAGCACATTCAGATAATCCGAATTCGCTTTGGCAATTTCATCTTGGGAATTTTCATCCTTTAATTTCCCGGTCAGATTGTGAATCAATCCCTTGAATTCAGGATATAAAACCGACTCTTCCAATGCCGTCACAGTCTTGTTCAAAATCATGGAATAAGTCAGAAGGATGAAATCTTCGGTGATGTAATTGGGAATTCCCTTGGACCGGTTATCCTCATACAGTTCAAACATTCCCCGGAATTCGGGTGATGAACTCGCATCGGCCGCAATTACGGAACCGAATATAAGGGCAATAATGACCAGAATACTTATTGTTTTTTGCTTCATTTTAAATTCCCTTCCGTCATAAAATTGTTATAAATTGAAACATGGTTTCAAGTTTCTATTCTTTAACCTTCGTGGTAATTTTACCTGCCCCGACCCTTAACCTTGATCCGCTCAGTCCTTGAACCTCAAAAGCCCCTTTAAAAGCATCAAGAGATTTTTCTGATAACTGCCTGAATAAAGCATCAATGTCGCCAAATCCATCCTTATAAGCATTGATCTCCTTTTCTGTATGAAATGCCACAATCAAAGCTTTTCCCACAGGTGGCCTGCAACGAAGGACAAAATCATCCCCCTTGGTGGGGATGTGAATCTTGCCTTTGCTTACACGGTTTTCAGGGTGAAAGCGGTTGGGATAAAGCACATCAGCTTTTTCATCTCCCGGACTTATAGAAAGGACGTTCAAATATCCATCCCTATCCACCTTGCACTTGATTTTCAGCTTATCGCCAATTTTGAACTCATCTTGGTTAGGAAAAACATCTACCTTGTAAGATGCCTCATCTGCCAATCTTTCAAGCTCAGTCCATTGATCAAACTTTTCAACAGCAATAGGTTTATTTGCCAAGGACTCACTCCCTGAAATTTGGGGATGGTAAACCTTTGAGGTATTCTGCCCGATATAGGCCGTGGCTCTGTCCTTCAATTGCTTAATCGTAAACTGGCCATCTTTTTCTGACTTTTTAATCGCATCTGAAAGCCCCATGGTAAAATAGCTGCCATCAGTGGTGGCTATTGAAGTTTCGTCGTCCTTACAAGCGCTCAGGCAAACGTAATTTTCTCCAACAATCTTTTCTGGAGTAAAACTTGATTTGGCCCGCGGCATACCTTGATAATGGAAAAATTTTGGCATATCCCCTTTTGCAAGACCAGTTGCCTTCGTAACTGTCCCACTGTGGCAGGCATCAATAAATATAAAGATTTCTCTGGAATTTATTCGAGAAAGCATTTTGTCGAATGTATCATCCAAAAACATGTTGGTATCACCGCGTGTGTCATAAGTCACCAGAGTCTCGTCAATTTTGTCTGTCTCGTCTCCGCTCACGTCTTCAGCCTGAGACCCATGACCACTGAAATAGAAAAGAACCCGATCATTCTCCTGAGTTGCGCCTTTGATCAGCCAATTTTCAATGGCATATTCAATCCCCTTGAGCGTGGCTTCGGAGTCCGTCAATGTTTCCACTTGGCCACCCTTGAATCCCATCATGTTAGCCACTTTTTTCATCATTCGGATATCTTTGTCGATACCGGGCAAGTTTTGATCGGGGTTATATTTTTGCTGACCAACGCCTATCAGCAGAGCCCGGTTTTCAGCCATGACCGTTGGTGACATGAAAATTGCAAGAATCCACATCACAAAAAAGAAAAGGCGAATTGTTCTTCGCTGCATGGTATTACCTCTTTATATAGGTTAGATTAGGTTAGGTTATTGTTTATCGTGTTCATTAGCGGTTTGCTGATCATGCAGGACCGCAGATGAGCGCGGAAAAGGAGCTTCTTCGCTACAAGGTGTCGTTTTTGAGTTTAAAGAGTTATTAAAGACCTGATTACAATGCCTTTGTGATTGGCTTTCATAGCAATTTTTCATGCGCTATATTTTTACTTCAAAGAGCATTCATCCCGAAAATATTTCCAAACCTCACATTTTCTGCCAGTGTCGGGATTGACGCATACAGAATCAATAGGAACCCCGTTTTCCAGAATCGGCTCAAGAATGTAACCGTCTTCAACACATTTCTGTGCTGCCGGATTCGGCACACCGCTTACAGAATCGTTTTTCGTATCAATCTCAACTTCTTTCATACCGCACCCTGCCATGCAGAAAAATGCAAGCCAAAGAACGAATACTTTTCCAAAATTATTTGACATAGCCACCGCCTTTCTTTGTCATATACTGTCCAACAGCACTTCGGACAAAAAGGGATTCCTGCTTTTTCAGGAACGACATTCAAATTTATTTCAAAGCCCTGTCCCGCAAATATTATTCCTGCGAAAGCAGGAATCCGCCCTGTGAAGAATTCAACTTACGATAATCTTTGACATCATTCCATATCGCACTCTCTGGGAATGGCTGCCGTATTTTTTTTCGATCTGGAAGAACCCGGATTGTTTATAATTGCTTCCGGCATGGGAATTTCTTTGACAACCGGGAAAATTACATGATTTTTTGAAGACATGGTTTTCGATAGAGAAGAAGTCGTTTCTCCTATTTTCGGGGAAACAGGTTCCTCATCCAAAAATTTCAGACTCCTCCCGCCATCTGCCGTTCTTTTTATTTGAACCTTGCGCATCAGAATATCGGGAGAGGGCAGCCTTCTGCCATTATAGGCATTTCTCGCCGTCACTTCTTTCAGGCTGCGGGAATTCCCTCCTATTTCTATAACACTCCAGCCTGTGGAACTGTTATTGAGTTCGTTGCTTTCATCCACCTTATTCAGGTCGTCCACCCAGACTGCTACATAATACGTTCCGGCAGGGACTGAACGTCCGAAGGCATCTTCGTACAGATAGAAAGATGCGGCGGTGTCTTCGTCCCGGGATATCATATAACCGGGCTCAAGCGCATAATTGCCATCCTCATAGAAAAGAAAGATTTCGTTGCCGTTGCCGATCTCCTCATCCGGGCTGAGTACCAGATTGATATCCCACTCCGTACCGGAAACAACTGTTTTTCCATTATTAGCAACTTCGTAAGTCAGGGTTCCGTAGCCGTAATCATTCCATTCCGCATACCAGGTTTGCACCTCTAAATCCGGTAGAAGATTTTCAATGGTTACCTGAGTGCTACCCCAGGACACATTGTCATTTTCATCCGACTCTTTCACTTTGTTCAGATCATCAACCCATATTGCCATATAATAGGTTCCGTCTTCCAATGTGTCGGGAAACTGAAAAGAAATCGGATTATTTTCATCACGGAATACCGAATATCCAGATTCCAGATCAAAAGGAATCTCCTCATAAATCACATAAATATCGCCGAAAACAAGGGTCTCGTCTTGGGAGAGCATAAAATTCACGTCCGCGCCAGAAGGAGCTGTGTCATTTCCCGTGTTGACAACCTTGTATTCCAAGGTTCCTTGTCCCCGGGGTTTGGGATCATAGTCAGCGGACCAGCTCTTCACTTGAAAGTTGGGCAGTTCATCTGCGGGTTCCGGTGGCCTGACAGGATCATCATTCGGATCAGGAGTTATACTATTTTCGGCATCTTCAAGAATATATGCCTCATTCATCCCGATTTGCATTGTGGAATTATAAGGTATCCAAAAATACCCCCTGTCTCCCCATCCTGTTCCCCATGAATTGATAACTTTGAATGCGCCTCCGTATTTGTTATCATCATATCCGACAATGGTTACAGCATGACGGCCACGATCTCCGCCTCCGATAGTGTTGTAAACCGAATCGGATCCTGAAAGATTCCCAAGTGATTCATAAGCATCAATGCTGACGACTACAGGATTACGGTTAACTAAGGCCGCTATAATTGCTGCCGGTGTGCTGCTGAGTCTCTTCCACTCTCTGGCTTTGAAACCGAGCGCTTCCTGAACAGCCTGGGCATTGGGCTGTGTCCGATAATCGTCTTGTTCATAAGGCATGGAATCAAGAGTGGCGCATCCTTTGTTGACGATAATATCCAATGCCTCCCATATTAAAGACCCTCTGTCTTGTCCTCCGTTGATCTGATTATAGATGAATGCCGGGCTGAATATATGGCTGGAGGGATTCAAAGACCAGCCCATTTCAACTTTTTCCTGATAGGTTTTCAAAGCATATGCGGTTGCCCACCCAACACAACTTCCTTGGTGTTTCTGATCACCCGGAACTGGAAAATTACTGCTCAGATCAATCGAACGTGGAACTGTGGGGCTGTCGCCAGGTGCTCCTAATAAATCGCTTCTGAAACTGGCAAGCGCAAAACCGGAATAAATTCTGGGGTCGATCTCCTCACTGCCAAAAAATCTTTCCTCAGAAGAATCAGTCAGCTCAACAGTGATATCTGCCGAATCACTGAATATCTTACCGTCGCTGACGTGATAAGGAAGTGTGACTAAATCCGTACCATCATCAGATAATGTCACATAAAGCACTCCCGAACTCGGACTGATAAAAGCTTCTGAATAGCCGGAACCGCTTGAAGGCGCAATCAATTCATAATTCAGCCGATCCCCATCCGTATCTGTGGCGATAAGCTGTTTTTCCAGATAAGGTATTGTCATGTCAGTTGCCAAAGACAAAGGGTAAGCCACAGGCTTATGATTCGATGTATCGGCGGATGGCGTATAGGAAAATTCATGCCTGATATACCTGTCATCCAGAATAGTCGTTCCCTTTTTATCATAGCTGCTGTCGCTGGGAAGATCGGAATAAACCTCAATATCCGGGACAGAGACATGGAAATAATTCACATCCACCCGCCCGCTGGCGTCAAACCAGACTTTGACAAAAAGGTCAGGATTGTTCCTGCTTCCCCAGCCCACATCATTCGGACTGGCGTAAAAATATCCCCAGAGCACCTCGTGTCCCCCTGCGGTGGCGGAACTTCCGCCTTGATACCATACTGCGTCAATGGGGCCGCTGTCTGTATTGATCACAGAGCCTGTCCTGAGACCGTTTATGGTGGAATAACCTGAAGGACTGCCAGCAGGATAATATCCCGATGCCGGGATTCCGTCCTCATAATTCTGATCCGTGTGGCTTTGGCCGTTCTCATACCACTGCCTGATGTATCTTCTCGACATGGTTGTGACACCGTGCTCATCCGGTGTGCCGTCATATTCGTAATCAGAATACACGTCTATCTCCGGAACTGATACATGAAAAAAATTGACATCCGTTCTGCCGCCTGCGTCAAACCATATTTTGACAAACAGGTCAGGATTTTCTTTGCTCCCCCAAGATACGTCATCGGGACTGGCATAAAAATACCCCCAGATCACCCGATGTCCGCCGGCCATTGTGTCATCGCCGCCCTGCTGCCATACTGCTTCGATGGGGCCTTTATCCTCTGTCTGGATGACTGCCCGGATCCAGAGGTTCGGGGTGACGAGGTGGCCTGTGTCCGGGGAGACCGATGTCTCCCGGGTCAGCGTGAAGGGGTCCCATCCTAAGTCGGTGATACTGCAATCCTCATGAATATTATGGTGATAAGCTTGACCTTGAAGCGTATCACCGTCTTCTGACAACGTCAGAGCCAAGTCACCCCACATAGTCCATTGATCCGGACAAGCTGATTGGTATGTCACAGGAAAATGAAGCTGTAGTTTGCCTGACAAGTTCTGATCTTCAAATGTTCCGTAAAAAGCCTGATCACCAACTTTGAAGCCACGCTCTGTTGTAAAGCTGCTCAGATTAGTGTATGTCGCATTAACCTGTTGACCATCTTGCGAAATACTCATTTCTCCCCAGTCTTCATGAACCCAAAGGCCGCTCAGGTCAGGGACAGACTCACCGCCGCTTATTTTTCTTCCTGTCAACGGATAAGGGTCTGTGAATTCTCCGATCCGGTATCCGGTTGCTGTGTCACCGGCGATTGTAAAGATGTAGGCATGCTTTGGTTCTTCCATATCTTCGAGAGTGACCGCGATAAATCCACGCTCTCCTAATTCCAATTCAGATGAAAGTTCGCTGTACATAAGCATTCCGAAGTCAAAATTTTGATCATAGTACACCAATGTTACCTCACCATCATCATCGGTTGACGGTTCTGTCAAGAAGGTCAGAGTATCTGTCTGACCGTTGTAGCTAAACTCCCATGTTGTGCCTAACATCGGTTTCAGGTCATCAGGGTTTTGGGAAATATCCGCCCTTGAAGCCCTGCCTGTCTTCTTCATCACTTGGTGAAGCATCTCAGGCAGGAGAGAGGAATCAGGAAGCTCTCCTGATGCCATCACAGCATGACCCAGAAACAGAAACATCAGCACCAATGCGCCAAACCATTGAACCTTCTTCATTTTAAGCTCCTTTCTTGATTGTTGATTGTTAAATAAAAATTGTTTATAATTCAGGGTTTGAACCGCAGATTCCCACAGATTCAGCCGATTTCACAGATGAAAATCCGGGCAAT